>CATPBU010000271.1 GCA_955652455.1 Candidatus Dormiibacterota bacterium | reverse complement strand
AACGTGGTCCACGGCAGCGATTCCAGCGAGAGCGCGACGCGCGAGGTGGCCATCTTCTTCACCGACGAGGAGTTGCTCGACTGGGAGAACAGCAACGCGCAGTGGGTGCTCGCCGAGGACTAGCTGCGGCGCGCCTCTGAGGCAGCCACGCGGCGGGCCCGGCGCCGGCGGCGAGCGGAGAGCACCCCAGCGATGGGCAGCGCCACCACGACCGACGGGAGCACCGGTGTCTCGAGCAGGCCGGTGGCATCGGGGACAAGGGTGAGCCCTGCGCCAAGGCCGAAGTGCGCGAAGGGCAGCACCCGGATGAAGGCCTTGGCGAGGATGTTCTTGCGCGGGACCAGGCCGAACATCCGTGAGTCGCTCGAGAAGTTGCGATTGTCACCCATCACGAAGTACTCGGCCGACGGAATGGTCAGCGGCGTGGCCACGGTCGAGGCGGTGCCGTTGGGCTGGCAGCAGAAATTCATCTGGTCCCATTTCTGCGGCAGGTACGGCTCCTGGAGGATCTGCCACGGCCCCTGGCCCCCCGGCTTGATCATCACCGCGGTGGGGCTGTGGTTGCCGTCGATCTCGATGACGTCGCCGGGCATTCCGATCACCCGCTTGATGAAGTCCTTGGTCGGATCGCTCGGCGGAATCAGCACGACGATGTCGCCGCGCGAGGGGCTGCCGAAGTAGTACGAGATCTTGCTGGCGAGGAGAAGGTCGTTGTTCTGCAAGGTGTTCACCATGCTGTCGCCGTCGACGCGCACCGTCTGCAGTGCGCTCCAGATGGCGATGTAGAGCACCACTGCGATGATCAGGACCTCGAGCACATCGCGCACCAGGCCGTGGTGACGGCGGCGCGCGGGCGGCGCCTCCTCCGGGCGTGGCCTGTGGAGGTCGTCAATGGGATCAGGCTGCACGCGGCATGATTATACGGACGCCGGACGCAGCGCCTGTCGCGGACCGGCGACGGTTGGGGGGGCGCGCGCACCGACGCAAGTGCCTCGCCTCGGCGCTGAGCTGTCCGTCTGCGCGGACCCGGGGCGACGGACCAGGGTGAAGCGCTGCCACAATGGCCCTTCGGCCCTGCTGGGCCCGGCCGCATCAAGTCAACATGCGAGGGACACCATGGCACTGCTGACCCAGACGCCGTACAAGACGCGAGAGTTTGATCTCTCAGGCCTGGTGGGCATATCCGACAAGACCCTGGAGACTCACTTCGGACTTTATGCCGGTTATGTCAAAAACACGAACACCCTCAACGAGCAGCTTGTCGAGCTCACCCACGGTGGCAAGGTGGGTACGCCCGCGTACGCGGAGATGACCCGCCGGCTCGGCTTTGAATACAACGGCATGGTGCTGCACGAGTGGTACTTCGGCAACATGACCAAGAACGCCGGCGGCGGTGAGATCTCCAGCTCTTCTGAGCTGGGCCGGGCGCTGGGCGAGTCCTTCGGCGACCTCGAGACCTGGCGCAAGGACTTCGTGGGTGTCGGCGGCATGCGGGGTGTGGGCTGGGCGGTGACCTACCTCGACCCGGCCACCGGCCGGCTCAGCAACCATTGGATCACGCTCCACGAGGACGGCAACATCGCGGGTTTCCGGCCGATCATCGTGATGGATGTCTGGGAGCACGCATTCCTGCTCGACTACAAGCCCGCGGACCGTCCCAAGTACATCGAGTCATTCCTGACCAACCTCGACGTCGGTGCGGCCGAGGCACGTCTTGGAGGTGCCGAGCGCCCGATCGGCTGACGACGGCCGGCTAGAGACTGGGGCCGCCGATGCGGCGGTAGAGCGCGTCGAGATCCTGGTCGGCATGGAAGGTGACGACCACGCGACCGCCGCCGCCTCGGCGCCGTTCCAGGTCAACGGGCAGCTCCAGCCGCGCCTCGAACCCTCGCCGCACGGCCTCGTCGTCGGGGCTCAGCGCGGGGCGCGCCGGCGGCCCCGGGCGGTTGGGCCCCTGCCCTGCAGCCTGCACCGCCCGCTCCGTCTGCCGGACCGACCATCCGTCGACGACGATCCGCGCCGCCATGAGCTCCTGTGCCGCCTGGCCGGTCAGTCCGAGGAGCGCTTTGGCATGGCCGGCGGTGATCTCGCCGCCGGCGACGGCTCGCTGGACGCGGGCAGGCAGCGTGAGCAGGCGGATGGTGTTCGACACCGCCGGCCGGCTCCGGCCCAGTCGCATCGCGATCGCCTCGTGCGACAGCCCGAAGGCGTCGGCGAGCCGGGCATACGCCGCCGCTTCCTCGATCGGCGAGAGGTCGGAACGAAGCAGATTCTCGGTGAGCGCGCTCTCCAGCGATTGGCGGGCCGATTCGCTCGCTGGGCGGACGATCGCAGCCACGGTGGTCAGCTCGGCGATCCGGACGGCGCGCAGACGCCGCTCTCCGGCCACCAGCTGGTAGCGAGCTCCCGATCGCTCGACCACGATCGGGTGAAGGAGACCGTGGGTGCGGATCGATTCGGAGAGTGCTGTCAGGGCCCGATGGTCGAAATCCTGCCTGGGCTGCTCGGGATTGGCATCGATCAGCGCCGGGTCGAGCTCGATCAACACGGGGCCTTCGGGGTTCGGTCCAGCCGCCTCCGCGGCCATCGCGATCTGCTCGCTGACGGGACCCAGAAGCGCGTCCAGCCCACGTCCCAGGCCCCGCCGGCGCGGACCGGCCCGGGGCGGCAGCGAGGTCACAGAGTGGCTCCGGCCATGGCTTGGGCACGTCCCGGCTGGTGGTCGCCGCGGAGTCGCAGGTCGAGATTGAGGGCCAGCTCCGCGTATGCCACCGCGCCCCGGCAGGCGGGGTCGTAGAGGCTGATTGGCAGCCCGTGGCTGGGCGCTTCGCTGAGACGGACGTTGCGCGGGATCAGCGGGGTGAGCAGCAGGTCGGCGAACCGGCCACGCACCTCGTCCACAACCTGGTGGGCCAGGGCGAGGCGCACATCAAAAAGGGTCATCACGATCCCGGCGATGCGCAGGTCGGGATTGAGCTCGCGGCGAAGCAGGTCGAGCGTGTGGGTGAGCAGACCGAGGCCTTCCAGTGCGTAGAACTCGCACTGGATCGGGACCAGCAGCGCCTGCGCGGCGATTGCGGCGTTGACCGTCAGAAGTCCGAGGCTGGGCGGGCAGTCGATCAACACATAGTCGAAGTCGTCGCCCACCCCGGCCACCGCGCCGGCCAGGCGATGCTCGCGCCGGGGCAGGTTGATCAATTCGATCTCCGCCCCGGCGAGGCTGAGATCGGCGGGCACCAACTCGAGGCCCGGCACCACGGTGGGGATGCGGGTGTCGTTGATGGACAGCCCACCGACGATAACGTCATAGCTGCTTGCGGCCACCGCGGAGCGGTCGACCCCCAGCCCGGAGGTGGCATTAGCCTGCGCGTCCACATCGATGACCAGGACCCGGCGTCCCATCGCCGCCAGGGCGGCTCCGACGTTGATGGTGGTGGTCGTCTTGCCGACGCCGCCCTTCTGGTTCGTTATGGAGATGATCACCGGAAGAGAGTCTAAGCTTTCGGCTCTCGGCTGTCAGCTGTCAGCTTCCGCTCTTT
>CATPBU010000270.1 GCA_955652455.1 Candidatus Dormiibacterota bacterium | reverse complement strand
TGGAGCGTGGCGCCTACATTCGCGTGCGCCTCCGCGACGTCGCCGAGGCCTCTGCGCTGGTCACCCAGGCCCTCGAGGATCGGGGCGTGGCGGTGCTGGCGGTGGCATCACCGGACCGTTCGACTGAGCTCGCCATCCTGACCGCGCCGGTCGCAGGCGAGATGCTCGAGCGCGCCACCGAGACGCTCGATTCGCTGCCCGCGGTCGATGAGGTGGCCGCGGTGATGGACAGCCTGGGCCCCGGCTGATGCCGATCCGCAGCGGCGTGATCGCGCGCTACGGGGCGCGCCTGCCGGTCACCGATGACACCCCCCCGATCACGCTCTTTGAAGGTGAGACGCCCTGTGTCGCGGCGCCGCGACTCTGCGACGAGCTCGGGCTGGCCAGCCTCCACCTCAAGCTCGAGGGGCTCAACCCGACGGGTTCGTTCAAGGACCGCGGCATGGTGGTGGCAGTGGCGCGCGCGCTGCAGGCGGGCAGCACGGCGCTGGTGTGCGCCAGCACAGGTAACACCTCGGCGTCGGCAGCCGCGTACGGCGCGCGCTTCGGGCTGCGCACCATCGTGGTGATCCCGTCGGGGAGGATCGCGATGGGCAAGCTGGTGCAGGCGCAGGTCCACGGCGCCGAGGTTCTGGCCATCAACGGCAATTTCGACCAGGCCCTGGATGCGGTGCGCGGCCTCGCCGAGGAGCTGCCGGTGACACTGGTCAACTCCGTCAACCCGCACCGCATCGAGGGCCAGAAGACGGCGGCGTTCGAGGTGGTGGACGAGCTCGGCGACGCGCCCGAGGTGCTGGCGATACCGGTCGGCAACGCCGGCAACATCACCGCTTACTGGAGAGGATTCCGCGAATACTTCGCGTCCGGGCTGTGCAGCCGGCTGCCGCGCATGATCGGCGCGCAGGCCGAGGGTGCTGCGCCGCTCGTGGCGGGCCACCCCATCGATGATCCCGAGACCGTCGCCACCGCGATCCGCATCGGCAACCCGGCGTCATGGCAGGGCGCCATCGACGCGCGCGACCAGTCGGAGGGCGCCATCCTGGCGGTGAGCGATGCCGAGATCCTGCGCGCGCAGCACGACCTCGCCACCCTCGAGGGCGTGTTCTGCGAGCCGGCGTCGGCGGCGGCGCTGGCGGTCCTCCGCCGGGCGGTGCGCGAGGGCACCGTGGCCCCGGGGACGCGCGTCGTCTGCGTGCTGACCGGCAACGGGCTCAAGGACCCGGCGGCGGCGGTGGAGGGCCTGCCTCCACCGAGGCTCGTCGAGGGCGGTACCGCAGCGATCGCGGCCGCGCTGGGGCTGGGATGAGGAGCACCGTACGCGTCCCGGCGACGGTGGCCAACCTGGGCCCGGGCTTCGACATCCTCGCGCTCGCGCTGCAACTCCAGAACGAGGTCGTTGCACAGACGGTGGACGGCGGAGCGGTCACTGTGGAGGTCGACGGCGACGACGATGACGCCGAGCTGCTCGACCCCGCGCGCAACCTGGTGGCGCGTGCCTACGCGGAGGCCTGCGCGCGCCTCGGCGTTGCCGAGTCTGCCCGCGGCGTGCGGCTGCGCTGCAGCAACGCAATCCCGATGGGGCGCGGGCTGGGCTCGAGCGCCGCTGCGGCGCTGAGCGGAGTGCTCACCGCGGTGGCCCTGCATCGCGCGCCGTGGGGTGAGCCCGAGATCATCGAGTGTGTCGCCGGATTCGAAGGCCACGCCGACAACGCTGCGGCGGCGCTGCTCGGCGGCCTCGCCATCTGCGCACCGGGTGCGACGCCGGCGCGGTGCGACGTCCCCGACGAGCTCCACGCGGTTGTGTTCGCGCCCGACACCCGCCTGGCCACCAAGGCGGCACGCGAGGTGGTGGCGATGTCGTTCTCACGCGACGACGCATTGTTCAACGCCGGCCGCTGCGCGCTGCTGGTGCGCGCCCTGCTGCTGCGCGACTACGCAGCACTGCGCGAGGCGATGGACGACCGCTGGCACCAGGCGCAGCGGACCGCGCTGTTCCCGGCGATGGCCTCGCTCATCGAGGCCGCGTACGCTGGGGGCGCGGATGGTGCCTGCCTGGCCGGGGCCGGTCCGTCGATCCTGGCGCTCACCGCGCGCGACCCCTCACCTGTCAGCGGCGCCCTGCGCGACGCCGCCGCGCACCTCGCTGTCGCCGGGACGGTCCTGGTGCTGCGCCCGCGCAACTTCGGCTCGCGCGTCGAGGTGCGTGCGTGACCGTCATCGTGCAGAAGTACGGCGGCAGCAGCCTGGCCGGCGTCGCCAGGCTGCACCTGGTCGCCGAGCGGGTCGCGCAGACGCGCAGCGCGGCCGACCGCGTGGTGGTGGTGGTGAGCGCGATGGGCGACACCACCGACGAGCTCATCGCCCTGGCCCACCAGCTCGACGCCGACCCGCCGTCACGCGAGATGGACATGCTGCTCAGCACGGGCGAGACGGTGACGGCGCCGCTGCTGGCGATGGCGCTGCACGCGCGCGGCGTCGACGCGGTGTCGCTCACCGGCCTGCAGGCCGGCATCCGCACCAGCGGACCACATCGCAGCGCGCGAATCACCGACATCGTCCCGCAGCGTGTCATCGAGCAGCTCGCCGCCGGGCGCGTGGTCATCGTGGCCGGCTTCCAGGGCGCCACCGAGCAGCTCGACGTGACCACGCTGGGGCGCGGCGGCTCGGACACCACGGCGG
>CATPBU010000269.1 GCA_955652455.1 Candidatus Dormiibacterota bacterium | reverse complement strand
CGAGGACGCCGAGCGCGACCGTCGCCATCACCCCGACGACGGCGAACGACGCCACCAGCCAGGCGTGGTTGACACCAGCCGGGTTGAGGTTGCCGAGGTTGACGGCGACCTGGAAACCGGCGGCAAGGGTCATCACCACCAGCGTCGGCATGATCAGCACCATCATCGGCATGAACTTCGATGAGAACCCGGCGCGGGCGGGGATGGAGAGCCGGCCGAGGATGGGGCCGATGACGAAGCCGACGAAGAGGTCGATGCCGGTCCACAGCCCGCCGCCGGTCACGTGGTAGAACATCAGCGCCCACTGCCAGTTGGCGGCGATGGCGACGACCAGGAACACGAGGATGACCGCGACGACCGGCAGCCCCTTGAGCGGCACCACCTGGATGGCGCGGCGGGGAGCGGCGGCCGGTTGTGCGGACGGCAATCCGTCCGCGGTCATGACGGCCACTCAGCGATCCTCCTTCTCCCGTCCGATGGACGGGGTGGATTCTGGCTCAGCCGCGCGCGTTTGCGTCGGGCGGACTCCAGTCCGCCGGCCGCCCGACGTGGTTGGAGAACTCCACGGACCACTGCCACCAGGCGTGGTCATCCGCATGGTGCCAGCGCGTGAGCAGACCCGCCTCACCGCCGGCGAGAAGCACCGGTACGCCGTACAGGTCTTCTGTGGGCCAGACCTCGGCGCGCCGGACAGAGCCGTCCTTGATTTCGAGAAGTGTCATCGGTGAGTAGTCGCCGGCGCGGTCGAGGTCGCAGCGCGCAATCGCATGACCCGCGTCGTCGGTGATCTCGACTGACAGGTGGGCTGGCGCGGCGTGCACGAGCACGCGTGAGAATCCACCGGCGGTGGTGCAACGCGAGAATTCCAGGCCGTTCATCCCGCCGTCGCGCGACCGGATGTTCCATGTCCAATTCACGCGACAGACCCTAGAACATCTCCCGGCCGGTTGCAGCGAGCTCAGGCTCGCAGGTCCCTAATTCTTCTGTGGGACGGGACCAGGCGTCTCGAAGGGGTCGAGAGCCAGGTGGAGCCGGTCGGCGAAGATGGTGCGGTTGGCAATCGCGGTCAGGGGATCAGCAACACCTGGGAGATGGGTCCCTTCATCCGCCTTCATCCGTTCGATGGCGTAGCGGATTGACCTGACCAGGCCGTGGCTGTCGACGACACCCTTGACCAGGTAGTCCTGGGCTCCGCGCTGCAGGGCGTGCAGGCCGACCGTTTCGTCGTCCGTCCCGGTCAGCACCACCACCGGCACATCGGGAGCGACGAACCGGATTCGGGCGATGCCCTCGACGCCTTCCGCGTCCGGCAGCCCCATGTCGAGCAGGACGCAGGCCGGTGTTTCGGTCTCGAGAAGAGCGATGCATTCGGACAGCCGGCCGACCACGACAACCTCGAACCGCTCGGTGAGCTTTGTCGACCGGAGCATCGCGCTGTAGAGCGCCGCATCCTGCGGGTCGTCCTCCGCCACAAGCACGTGGGTGACCTGGGCGCTGTCTGTATTCACCGGGTTCAGTATTGGCCCCACATGCCCTCAGGTCGTCGCAGAAGGGTCACGGGGCTGAACAGAAGAGCCGAGCACAGTGACAACGGTGGCGCACAGCTCCGTGGTGCTGAAGGGCTTGGTGAGGTATGCATCGCAGCGGAGCGCATCCGTAAGCCGTTTCACATCACCGGATGCGTGTGCCGACGACACGATGATCCGAGCGGCGCTGGTGCTTGGGTCCGCCCGGAGACGGCGAACCACCTCGAGGCCGTCGATCCCCGGCAGCCCGACATCGAGGATGGTGACTTCGGGCGGGCTCTCTTTGAACATCTCCAGGGCTTCCTCGCCGGTGCGCACTCCGACGACTCGATAGCCCTCTGCCTGGAGTGTCAGTCGCAACGTGAGCATGATGTCAGCCTCGTCTTCGACGACAAGGACGGTCGCGGTCACAGCTGGCGGCCCAGGCTGACATGGAAGCCGGCACCGCGCGGTGAGACCGCCTCGTACCAGATGTTGCCATCCATATCGGTAACAATCCGGCGGCACAGCGCCAGCCCGATTCCCGATCCACGGACGACGTTCGCGTCCTTACCGCGGGTGAATGGCTCGAAGAGCGTTGGGGCCAGCTCCAGTGCCACGCCGCCACCGTCGTCGGTGATCGAGATCACCACTCGGTCCCCCTTCGGCACAGCGTCGATCTGAATCGTGGTGCCGCCGTACCGGTAGGCGTTGACGAGGAGATTGGTCATGACCTGCTCGAGACGAGCCGCGTCGGCGCGGACGGTGAGGTTGAGGTCGCCGGACAGGCCAACGGTGACCGTCTTGCCGTCAGGTGGTGGCGCCACCTCGAGGACCCGTCTGATCAGAGGCTCGAGGTCCACGCCGACCATGGTGAAATCGACGCGCCCGCCTTCAAGGTTCGAGAGATCAAGCAGGTTGGAGATCAAGACCCGAGCCCGCTCGCCCTGCCGCGCCATGGCTGCGAAGGCATCTTCGATATCGGTTCGAGCCATGACATCGAAGTTCTTGGCGAGCGTCTCGCCCAATCCTGCGATGGTGGTGAGCGGGGTGCGCAACTCGTGCGCGGCGTTGCCGATGAAACCGTCGCGGAGGTGCTCGAGGCGACGGCGCTCCGTGACGTCCCGAATCACTGCGACTGGCAGCAGGCCATCCTTGGTCGCGAGCGACGAGAGTTGCATGTCCACTGGGAATTCCGTTCCATCCCGCCGCTGGCCGTGAAGCTCGAGACCGGACCCCATCGGGCGCTGGATGGGATCGGCGGCATAGGCGAGCAGCTGCGCGGGAGTGCCGCGAAGCCGCTCGGGTATGAGCATCTCCATACGCAGCCCGACCATCCCGTCGTGCGCATAGCCGAACATGACCTCCGCCTGCGTGTTGACCGCTTTGATTGCCCCGGTGCTGGCGATGACGACGATCGCGTCGGGCGCAACCTCGAGGAAGGCGCGCAGGTCCTCGTCGGCGCGATGGCGCTCGGTCACGTCGCGGGCCATGACTGAAGCTGCGAGGACGTCCCCTCGCGGATCCCGCATCGGCGAGATGGTCAGAGAGACATCGATGAGCGTGCCGTCCTGACGCATGCGGACGGTTTCAACGTGGGTGGGCGTCCCGTTCCGGACTCGGTCCATCAGCGGCGGCAGCTCGTCCTGCCGGTTGGGCGGCATCAGCATCGACACATGCCGTCCAATCGCCTCAGCAGCGGAGAAGCCGTACAACGTCTGTGCGGCGCGGTTCCAGGTGACGATCTGGCCGTCGAGATCCTTGGAGAAGATGGCATCGTCCGCGAACTCCACGATCGCCGCCAGGGCTTCATGGGCGTCCGCCGCGCCATCAGCAGCTGCCGGCGGTGTTGTCATGGGGAGCGTGAAGGTGGCATCGGTACCGCCGGTCGGGGCGGCGTCGATCCACAGCCGTCCACCGTGTCTCTCGACGATCGTCCGGCAGAGTGTCAGGCCGACGCCCGGGCGGCCTGGATCGCGTCCTGGCTCGAGGCGCTTGAACAGCACGAATACCCGCTCTCGGTTGATCTCGTCAATGCCTGGTCCGTTGTCCCGAACGACGATCGTCCAGTCCGTTGTGGAACGCGTGGCTGTGACGTCGATCGCCGGCGTGCGTCCCGCGTCGGCGTGTCGCAATGCGTTGTCCAGCAGATGGCCGAGCACGACCTGAATCGCGGCGGCGTCGGCGCGGACCACTGGGAGCGATGTCGCGTGAACGCGCGCGCCCTGGTCGAGAATCCGCGAACCCAAGTCCTCGACGCACTTGTTGAAGACCGCGTCGAGGCTTACCTCGGTGAACTCCATGTCGGCAGCGCGCGCGCGAACGCAGGCGACGAGGCCGTCATTGAGCCCCTGCATCCTCTCGGCGGCGGTGATGATCTCGCTGACATACCGTCGCACCTCCTCCTGGTCGACGCGCCGGTCGAAGGTATCGCCGAGGAGCCCGGCGAAGCCGCGGATGACCCGCAGCGGGCCGGAGAAATCATGCGACACCACAGCGGCGAAGCGGGCAAGATCGGCTGCTGCACTGTCAGTTTCTTCGAGGCGCGCTGCCGGCGCGCTCAGCGGCTGGGTCACCACGTGGGGTCGGGGTGCAGCGATGCATCCATCCCATCTGCGGACCACGGAGTTCCATGCCGCGACGGCACAACGGCCCGCATGTCCTCCTCGAAGACGACGAATCGACCACCGCCGTCGGCTTTGGCTCGGTACATGGCGAGGTCAGCGTCCCGGAGCAGCCGGTCGCTGTCGGTCGAATTCGGCAGTGCCACAGCAATTCCGACGCTCGCTCCGACGAAGACCTCGGCGCCGGTGAGCACAAACGGAGCAGCAAGGAGATCGATCACCTGCTGCGCCGCGCCGATGGCCTCGGCCGCTGGGGCGCCCTCACACAGGATCGCGAACTGGTTGCCGCCGAGGCGGGCAACGGTGTCGCTGCAGTGCACCGCACCCTCGAGACGTCGTGCGATCGCCCGAAGCAGGAGGTCGCCGCTGGATTGGCCAAGGCGGTCGTTGACCGCCGTGAAACGATCGAGGTCGATGACCAGCACCACCGGTGTGAGACCGATTCGTCGTTGAGCATGGGCCAGAGCCATCTGCAGCCGGTCGGCAAAGAGCGCGCGGTTGGGCAGCTCGGTGAGCGAGTCGTGGAACGCGAGAAAGCTGATTCGTTGCTCCCCCCGCATGCGTGCGATCGCGTCGTGCACCGACCTGGTGAGCACCTTGCTGTCGACGCGACTCTTGACCAGGTAGTCCTGCGCACCGCTCTTCAGGGCGTCGAGGGCGAGCGTGTCGTCGTCGGTCCCGGTCAGCACCACCACGGGAACGTCGAGTGAGACGCTGCGGATCCGCTCGATTCCCTCGATGCCGTCGGTGTCCGGCAGGCCGAGGTCGAGCAGGATGCAGGCCGGCTTGACGTCTGCGAATGTCGCAACGCAGTCGGTGAGGGTGCTGACATGGACAACGTCGAACAGGTCGCTCAGGGCTGACCAGCGGAGCATCGCTGTGTAGAGGATCGCATCGTGCGGGCTGTCCTCCACAAGCAGGAGTCGTGGGTGAGCCTCGCCAAACAGGACTTCCTCGCCCGACGATTCAAGCTGACTGGCGATCTGAATGGCCACGGCTCAGTATCCGCGCTAATTCCCCATCAACTCGTCACAGCGACGTGACGTCCTTGATTGGAGATGCGCGGATGTGGTTCTCCTGTGACCTGGGTCACTCCTCGCGCAGCACCTCGACGAGCCTGGTGCGCCGGAGCACGCCTCCCGCCACCAGCGAGGCGGCCACGGCGACAACGAGCACCAGCCCGAGCAGGAGTGCAACCGACAGCGCCGGGACTGTGACCCCCGCCGGCGGAATCGTGAAGAGCGGGCGCAGGATCTGCACGAAGACGAGCGCCATCGCGGTGCCGACGATGCCCCCGATCACGATGCTCGCCACCGCGACGAGCAGTGCCTCGGCGACGATCAGCGACACCAGGTTGCGCATACGGATGCCGAGCGCGCGCATGGTGATGTGCTCCTTGCGGCGGCGCAGCAGCAGGCCGAACACGAAGATGGCGATGCCGAGAGCGCTGAGCAGCACCGTGTACAGCCCCTCCAACTTACCCAGCCCGTCGATGTTCAGCGCGGACAGCGTCGACTGGTCGCGGTTGATCGCGGTGGCTATGGTGTCGATCAGCAGCGGTGTGCTGCGTCCCGGTCCGGACCGCAGCGACGCGGCGACCGCCGTCGCGGTTGTGTCGCTGTCACCGGTGTCGAGGAGGTACAGCGTCGGCGATGCATGCACGGCGCCCTGGTACCCGGCCAGCGACCCGACGATGTCGACTCCCGCGGGAAAGCCCGGGAAGCTCGTGTACATGCCGACGTCGAGCAGGGTGGTGGGCACCGGCGCGCCGCCGCCGGGACTCGGCAGCTGCACGCGCACGTGGTCACCGACCGCGATGTTGAAGGTGCGCGCCAGCTCCTGGTCGATCAGCACCGCTGCGGGGTTGGACGACAGCGCGCTCATTGCCTGCGCCGGCGTGATCCCGACAAGGAAGCTCGGTTGGATGCTGGCGACGTTTGGGAAGGTGGCGGGATCGATCGCGATCATGGTGCGCTTGTCGGTCCCCACCACCACCGAGGACGACTCGATGACCGGGCTCACCGCGCGCACCCCCTGCACCTGCAGGGTCGACGCGAACGCCGGGGTCATCGCCTGACTCGACGTCGGGGTCACACGCACGTCGGCGCCGTTCACGAAACGGGCGTCGGTGAGCTTCTCGGCCTGGTAGGTCCGCGCGAACAGGGACACGCTCATCCCGAACGCGATCGCCAGGCTGAGCGCGATGATCCCCGCCGCGGCGGCTCGCGGACGGCGGAGGACGCTGAGCAGGGCGGTGCGCCCCACCAGCCGGCGCCGGAAGCTCTCCGTGTGGATGCGTCCGGACAGCCGCGCGGAGAGCGCCAACAGCCCGCGCACCGCCAGCAGTGTGGCGCCGATCCACAGGAATGCCGGCGCCAGCAGCAGGTAGAACGACAGGGAGACGCTCTGCGTGTCAACCGTCGACGGCGGGTTGAACCCGCCGCTCAGGATGGTGACCAGGCCGACCACCCCAGCGGCCGCGAGGAAGGCGACGTCGAGGCGGTAGCGCAGCCAGCCGGCCGGCCGCGT
This sequence comes from Candidatus Dormiibacterota bacterium, assembly GCA_955652455.1. The sequence continues at coordinate 4,757 of CATPBU010000269.1, read as the reverse complement.
GACCTCGATGTCGCGGCGCTCCTCGCTGACCTCGTTGAGCAGGGAGCGACGCGCCGGCAGGTACAGAGCCAGCGCGGTGGTCACCGCCGCCGCTGCCACAGACAGCCCGATCGATCCCGCGAAGGCGCCGCCGTCACCGTGCACGCCGTTGAACAGCACAGCGAGCGCACCGAAGCCAAGACAGAGTCCGACCACGGATCCCACCAACGCCAGCGCCAGTGTGTTGAACGCGAGCGCGCGCAGCATCGCGCGCGGCCGCAGTCCCCGCGCGCGCAACGTTGCTCGTTCACGTCGCTGCGCCTCAGCCAGAAGGCCGCCCGCGTAGCGCGACAGGTACGCCGCCAGGGCTACGCCGGGAAGGCCGAGGAAGATGAAGAGAACCTTGGCCAGAATGCTGTCGCGCTGCGCGCCGGTCAACGTCGCGCTGAGGTTGTCGACGACGGTGATGTCGCCCGGGGCCTGGCGCTCGATGGTGCGACGCAGTCCCTCGGTCGTGACCAGCGCGGTCGCCGGGTCGGACACCAGGGCCGCGCGGTCGATGCCGACGTGCACCTCGACGATGGGCGGCGCCTTGAGGGCCGGCGCGGTCGCGCTGGCGTCAGCGCGCACCGCCGGCAGCACCACGTCGCGGAAGGTCGCCATGTCGACGACCACCACGTACGGGGAGGCGGCGAAATCGCCCTGTGTGTCGGGGCTGCGACTCAGGAACAGCGGCGTCGCATTGGTGAAGTCGCCGGTGGCACCAACCGAGACGGTCAGCGGCGCGGACCGCCCCGGCAGCGTCACGCTCACGCTGCTCCCCGGGGGTGCGCGGACCAGGTCGGCGGTCGGCTGGCTGAGCAGCCCCGTGCCGGCAACGTACTGGCCGCTGACCGTGGACACCAGCGGAAAGTCCGTCAAATACGAGGGGTCGAACCCCATCAGCGTTACCGCACCGCTGACCGGCCCAGCGGGACCGAGAACCGAGCCGGCGGGCAGCACCATGCTGGCGAAGCCCGCGGCGGCGCGCACCCCGCGGATCGCGCGGATCTGAGTGGTCAGCTCCGCCATCGTCGGGGGAGGCGGCGCCGTGGCGCTGCTCGGTGTACCCAACGGGCTGGTGAAGCCCGCCTGCATGTCGAGGACCACAGGCCTGATCGCTCGAGACGTCATCTGCGCCGACGAGGTGTCCACGAAGAAGGCCACGCCGGAGAACAGACCGACGGCGAGCGCGATCCCGGCCACCGACGCCAGCGTGCGGCGCGGGTTGCGCACCAGGTCGCGGAGCACGTACCTAAACATTCGGTGCCACCAGGTACGCACCCTGAGGGGCGGTGTCGGCGACGATGCGACCGTCGCGCAGGGTGACGATGCGCTCGAACTGCTCCGCGACCGCGGGGTCGTGCGTCACCACGATGGTGGTGGCCCCGATCTCCGCCGTCGCGTCGAGGAGCAGGTCGACGACCGCCCGCGAGGTCACCGAGTCCAACCCGCCGGTCGGCTCGTCCGCGAGCACCAGCCGGGGACGGTGAATCAGGCAACGGGCGATGCCGACGCGCTGCTTCTGGCCTCCGGAGAGCTGGTCGGGAAGCTTGTCCTCGTGACCGCGCAGGCCGAGCCGGGCCAGCAGCTTGCGTGGCGACACCGCGGGGTCGCGATCAGAGATGCCGCACTGCAATGTGACGTTCTCGGTGGCCGTGAGAAACGGCAGCAGGTCGTACGCCTGGAAGATGAAGCCGACGTTGTCACGCCGCCACTTCGCGCGCTCCTCCGCGCGCAGGCCGCCGATGTCAGTGCCGAGCACCACGATGGAGCCGCCGTCAGCGGGTTCGAGACAGCCGATGACCGACAGCAGCGTGGACTTCCCGCATCCGCTGGGACCGACGATGGCCACCTGCTGACCGGCGGGCACCTCGAGGTCGACACCGTCGATGGCACGGACCGGCCCGGCGGCCGTTGCGTATGCACGTCGCAGGCCCAGCCCGAGCACCACTGGAACGTTCATATGCTCTCGATCAGCCCGTCGGTGATGACCAGCTGCCGATCCGCCGCAGCTGCGAGGTTGGGGTTGTGGGTGACCACGAGCAGCGTCAGCCCTCTCTGCTGGCGGAGGCCGAGCAGCAGCTCCATCACCTGCGCAGCTGACTCGCTGTCCAGCTCGCCGGTGAGCTCGTCGCCCAGCAACAGGTCGGGGTCGTTGGCCAGCGCGACCGCGATGCCGACGCGCTGGACCTCGCCGCCGGAGAGCTGGTGGGGACGCTGCCGCAAGCGGGCCGCCAGCCCGAGCGCCGCGAGCAGGTCGCGGGCGCGGCCGGTGGCGCCGCGACGATGGCCGGCGATCTCCATGGCCAGCACCACGTTCTCCTCGGCCGTGAGGAAGGGCACGAGGTTGCCGCGCTGGAACACCAGCCCGATCTTCTCGGCGCGGACCGCGGCTCGCTCGGACTCGTCGAGCCTGCTGAGGTCGTGCCCGCCGACCAGCACACGCCCGGCCGTGGGCTGCATCAGCCCGGCCATGATCGCCAGCAGCGTCGACTTGCCGCTGCCCGACGGCCCCATCAGGCTGACGAACTCGCCGGCCCGCAAGCGCAGGCTGGCGCCGCGCAGCGCCACGGTTTCGGCCTCTCCCTCGCGATACACCTTGAAGAGGTCGATCACCTCGGCGTCGGGGGCCGTCCTGTCAACTCGCGCCTCGGGCAGGGCGTCCGCGGCGCTCACTGCCACTGGAAGGTCATGGCGACGTCATCGGCGCCCTGAGGGTCGTATTGGTTGGCAGCGATGGAGTAGGTCACGACGGCCATGGTCGACGCATCCCTGGGCACGTAGTAGCGCGCCGTCGCCAGCAGCTGCGGGTTGCCGGTCACCGGGTTGGTGCCGTTGGTCCAGGAGTACAGAACCTTCTGCACGGTGCGACCGCCCAGCGACACGGCCGCCAGCGCCTCGACCTGCGTGTACTGCGGACTCTGCGCGCGCACTGTGCCCAGGTCGCGCTTGGCGTACGCGGCCGGATCGCTCGCCGCCGACCCGCTGACCACCTGGATGCTCAGCTTCTCGGTGCCCCGGGTTGCGGTGGCCGTGCCGTCCGCCGCCTCGGACATCGCCGCCGGGAAATCGACGCGATAGTGGTTGCGGCTGCTGACGAATCGGATCGGCGAGCCCTCGCCGCCACCGTTGTCGCCGGCCACGGCCGTGTCACCGGGGGTGGCACCTCCCCCGCCCGCCGGCAGGCTACTTGCGGCGTCCGATCCGCACGCGGCCAGAGCGAGCACTGCGGCCGCCGCGACGACGGGAAGACTGCGGAACCACGGCGGACGGCGTCCGAGGATCGCTCTGCTCATGTCGCCCAGATTGCGCGACCAAGCTGAACGTGAGGTTAACCGTGACGGCCCTCTATGGTGGCGTGGGTTGCGGTTAGTGCCTCACGCGCAGCGCGGCACTCTCGGTGCCACAGCGCTCAAGTCATCGACACTTGTGTTCGGCTCGGAGCAGATGCTCTAATCCGACCACACACACCAGACTGCCGAAAGGGAGGTACCAAGTGGGTATGCATGGGCGTTGGAAACTGGTGGCGTCCGCCACCGCTGCCATCGTGCTCTGGCCGGTCGCCACATCGAGCGCATCAGTTGCCATAGCGGCCAGGCCGGTCGCCACCTCAAGCGTGGCCGCCGCGTCGACGCAGCTCCATGGCAAGCACCCGGCCTCCATCGTCCCGCTCCGTACTGCGAAGCGGCCCGCTGGGTTTGACTCGGTGTTCAACAACATGGACTACAACGGCGGCCCGGTCATGCCGTCGAACACGGACTACATGGTGTTGTGGAGCCCCGGGGGCCTCGGCGCCTACCCTGCCACCTACGTCTCGGGGCTGAAGCGGTGGTTCACGGACTTGGCCCACGACAGCGGCGGCAACCAGAACACCGACTCGGTCTCGGCGCAGTACCAGGACCTGACCGGCGCCTTCTCGCGTTACGCGACCAAGTTCGGCGGGGCGGTGCTCGACACCGACCCGTATCCGGCCACTCAGTGCCCGGTGAACAGCCCGGTGACCGCGTGCCTGACCGACCCCCAGATCCAGCAGGAGCTCGTCAACTTCACCGCCGCCAACAACCTCACGACCGACCTGAGCCATGAGTACTTCCTGCTCACGCCTCCCCACGTCGAGACGTGCTTCACCAATGACCCCACTTCGACGCCGCCGTTCGGCGCATGCTCGGCGGGCGAGGTGCCGGCGACCCTGGCGCTCTTCTGCGCCTACCACCAGAACACCTCCCTCTCGCGCTTCCTGATCTACGCCAACGATCCCTTCGTGCCCGGCAACCCGGGGTGCGACGACGGGAACCATCCGAACGGTTTGTTGTCGGACGGCGAGCTCAGCGGCGGGCTGAGCCATGAGCAGAACGAGTCGGTCACGGATCCGGTCGTGAACGACGCCTGGACCAACGGCGCCGGCCCGATGCAGGGCTTCGAGGTTGGCGACCAGTGCGACGGCCAGATGGGCACCCCGCTGGGGAAGCACCTCGGCGCGCTGTACAACCAGGTGATCAACGGGCATTTCTACTGGTATCAGGAGGAGTGGAGCAACCAGGGTCACACCTGCCTCCAGCGGCTCACACCATCGGGCACGAAACCGACGGCGACGTTCACCGTCACCAAGGGCAGCGGGCTCACGCTTAACTTCAATGCTGCGGGCTCAAGCACATCGTCCGGCTTCATCGTCTACGTCTGGCAGTTCAACGCCGTGTTGAACGCCCAGACCATCGAGACGACGTCCCCGACGATCT
>CATPBU010000268.1 GCA_955652455.1 Candidatus Dormiibacterota bacterium | reverse complement strand
AGCCCGAGCAGACCACCCCCCATCCCCAGCGCAAGTGACGCGAACACCACCGACCTGGTGCTCTGAGACCTCGCCTGGCGCGCGGCCACCTTGGGAAAAAGGACGCTGGTGACGCTCCCCATGGCGAAGAACAGCGCTCGGCTGGTGACCGTCACCGAGCTGAACTGGCCGCCTTCACGGGCGCTGAAGAAGTGCTCGACGAGCAGGATATCGCTGCCCATCAGGATCGACATCGTGATCGTCGAGCCCACGGAGACAATCAGGAAGTTGCGCTGCGACCGCCAATCGGCTCGCCCGCTGCCCGCGGTCAGCCGCGACCAGACCATGCCCAGGGCGATGAAGTACACGGCCGCGGCGGCGATGCTGATGCCGAGCACCACCCCGGCGATGCCGAAGGGGATCACCATCAGGGCGACAAAGATGACGCGGCCGAGGGCGATGGCAACGCTCAGCCCGCTCCACGGCAACCACCTTTGTTCTCCCTGCAGGAAGGCTTGCAGTGGCGACGTCGAGAGCATGAACGGGACGCCCAGGGCGCCGAGGATCACGAACTCCGCGGGGACGTGGAGAAACGCGGACAGCAGCGGAGACGCAGCCACCAGGGCCAGGGCGAGCGTGCTGCCCACGACCAGTAGGCGGATGTTGGTGCTGCGCAGCAGCGCGATGCTGCCCGTGTCGCCCCCTTTCCCGGCCAGCTCGCGACTGGTGCTCCAGGCGATCATCCGGCTGAAGCCCGCGGCGGGCTGCGTGATCACCGTGAAGAAGGTGAAGACAGCAAACGCCTGACCGTAGTCAGCAGGACCGAAGTGGTGGCTGACGAACGCCTGCAGGAGGAGGCCGAGCACGCCCGCGAGCCACGTCCCCGCACCCGCCACGACGTTGTGCGTGACAAACTGCCGCCGCTCACGCCGAGTTTCAGCCGGAAGCGTGGTGCTCACGATCGTCTCACTGACAGTCGACTTCCCTACTGGCGGCGTTGGCACGACCCGCCCATGTCATGCGCACAAACTACATACTCGGTCCGTGCGTCGCCCGGTCGGTCGGAGGTGCTGAGTCTACAAGAAATTGGTTCAAAAGCGTCATACCCACCGATCGAATGCACACTGACACCGGCCACGCTCAGTAAACCACGGGGCCGCTCGCTCAGCACGCGGCGAGCGACGTGAGGACCTCGTTCCACTGCTCGGCGACGTGCTCCAACCCATGATGACCGGCCATCCAGGCGAGCTGACCCGCAGAACGGATTCGTGCCTGGTCCTCGGTCTCGACGTCGGCGATCACCCGCGTGACCAGGTCGGGGAGCGCGTCAAGCTCCGACTCGTAGAGCCCGGGCGCGCCCGCCAAGCCCTCGAACGCCACCGGTGTGCCGGCGACGCGGCGGCCGTGGGCAAGGTAGTGCAGGACCTTGGTCTTCACACCTGCCCCCGCCGCCAACGGCGCCAGGCAGAGGTCGGCGGCGGCGATGATCGAGTCGATGTCAATGACCGGACCGAGGCACACCACGCGTGCGCCTGGGCCCGCTGATGTGAGCCGGTCGCTGCCGCGGCCGCAGATCACCACCGTCGTCGTCGCCGGCAATGACGGGCCGAGCACATCGAGGATCCAGCGCGCCGCAGCGGAATTGTGCTTGGCCGTCATGGTTCCGACGAACACGAGCACCGGGCCGGGCGGCGCGCCGCCGAGGTGGCGACTCAGCTTCGCACGGCTTGCATCCACAGAGCGCGGGGAGGCGAACGCTGAGTGGTCGACGGTGACCACCTTGCCCTGCAGACGTGGATGGATTCGAGGCCACTCCGCGGCTTCGGCGCCGCTGATCGCCACCGCGAGCCGACACCGCCGCGCAGCCCAGCGCTCCAGCCAAAGCCAGAGCAGGCCCTTTGCGCGATTCGCAGGAGTCCGCGGCAGCCGGCGGTAGTGCAGGGTCTGGCACTCGTTGGTGTCCCACACCATGGGCAGCCGCACGCGCGACAGCGTGAGTGCCGGCATGAACATGGCATTCGCAACAATCACCACGTCGGCGTCTGAGGCGGCCTGTTGGATCAGACGCACCAGGTCCCTGGAGAACCCACGCCAGGGCTTTCGCGCCGGCACCAGCAGCTTCCGTGCCCACGCCGGTGCCGCCGACGGGGTTCGCTCGCGCGTGCTCACGATCGAGGCCGGGCTGCCCAGGATGCTGAGGCTTTCGGCGAGAACCCGTGATCGAACAGCGAGACCGCCGTCGGGTTCGAGGATCGATCCGAAAGTGACCAGCACGGGTCGGCACTCGCGTGAGGCGGTGCGTGCCGCCGATGGCCCGTAGAGGTGGCTGATGCGGGGCCTGGCCGGACCCGCGCGCAGCTTCTCTCCGACGGCAACCTGGAGCACAGCAGTCGTCTCGATCACCTTGAGACTGACCATGCCCGTGGTGAGCAGCGGGTGGCGGGCCAGCCGCCGCCAATGCCGTAGATATGCTGCGCGGATGATGGGATTCCCCTGAGCCAGAACATCGCTGCCGTGTTTGCGCAGGTATCTCAGGTATCCCGGGGCGTAATAACGCCGCTTGGCGTACACCGTCCGCAACGTCGTGCGACCTTCATCGTGCCGGATCACGGCGCGCGTCCGCGGCAGGCGTCTGCCCGCCGCGACCCGCCGGGAGAGATCCCAATCCTCTCCGCCATTGAGATCGGGGTCGAAGCCGCCGATCTCGACGAATGACGCGCGCGTGAAGAGTCGCGCAGCCTCGACGGTGTCGTCTCCCGTGTAGCAGCTGCGTTCGAGGATTCGACAGTTCGTCCAGAAACCCTCTCCCTCGGTGCGCTCCGGGATGACCACGGCGGGCAGATCGGCCCCGCGCAGAGCCTCGAGCCCATCGGTCACGACGTCGTCGTCGAGCACCATGTCGGAGTCGACGAAGAGCAGGTGGTCTCCTGAGGCAAGCGCAGCCCCGTGGTTGCGCTGTGCGCTTCGCTCCGGGCCAACGGTGGCAACCCGGTCGGCGTAGCGGCTGGCGATCTCCATGGTGGCGTCGGTGGAGTGATTGTCCACGACGACCAGCTCAATGCGCGGATGGGTCTGGCTGCGGACACTGCGCAGGCACGCCTCGAGCGTTCGCTCCGAGTTCCGAGTGGTGACGATGACGGAAACAAGGCCGGCTCCGTCAGCCGGCATCGCGTGCCTCAAGGTCGTCTACTGCATCATCGAGTCCCATCGACCGCGACCATACAGCGGTCATCGACTCGGCCCGGCTGCCCGCCGCCGCCAGCGCAAGAATCGTGCGCAACTCCCCGGCGCTCCGCTCCCAGGAGTGCAGCGCTGCCCATCGGCGACCGGCCGCACCCATCTGCTGGCGACGCTCGGGGTCGCCGAGCAGGTCCACGAGCGCCACCGCCAATGCGGCGGGATCGCCGTGGGGCACCAGCACGCCGGTCTCACCGTCGCGCACGGCGTCGCGCAGCCCGGCCACGTTGGAGGCGACGACGGGT
>CATPBU010000267.1 GCA_955652455.1 Candidatus Dormiibacterota bacterium | reverse complement strand
GGGCTGGGCGGTCAAGCGGGCGTGACCGAGCGCATCGACAACTACCCGGGGTTCCCGGAGGGCATCGGTGGCGCGGACCTCGCCGAGCGCTTCATCGCCCAGGCTCGTCGCTATGAGGTCGAGCTCCTCAGCGCCGTGAGCGTCGAGCACATCTTCGCCGAGGGTTCCGAAGCCCGCGACCTCTGCCTCAGCCTCGCGAACGGGCAGGAGATCGAGTCGCACGCGGTCCTCATCGCCACCGGATCGTCGTATCGACGCCTCGGTGTGCCCGGCGAGGACGACCTGATCGGCGCCGGCGTGCACTTCTGCGCAACCTGCGACGGTCCCTTCTATCGCGGCGCGGACGAGGTGCTCGTGGTCGGCGGCGGCAACTCTGCCGTGCAGGAGGGAATCTTCCTGAGCCAGTTCGCCAAACGAGTTCGGATCGTGGAGCGCGGTCCCAAACTCACCGCGTCACAGCTGCTCCAGGACAAGGTGCTCAACGACCCTCGCTACCTGGTGCAGACCGGCACCACGGTCACCGCGCTAGCGGGCAAGAACCGGCTGGACACAGTGCAGCTGCACGGCCCGGGCGGCGATGAGACCGTCACTCCGGCCGCGGCCTTCATTTTTGTCGGGCTCGACCCCAACTCGGGTTTCCTCGAGGGCAGCGGGGTCAAGCTCGACGGTGATGGTTTCATCACCGCGTCGTCCACCTTCGAAACGTCGATGCCCGGGGTGTTCGTGGCCGGCGACGTCCGTGCCGGCTCAACCAAGCAGCTGGGCTCGGCGGTTGGCGACGGCATCGCCGCGCTGATCTCGATTCGCGCCTATCTGCAGGCGCATCACCAGGTGGCGGCGCATGCCTGAGCGGCGCGGCGCCTAGTAGTAGGGGAGTGCCTTCTCGGCGCTCAGCGCCGCCGTGATGGCGTCGTGGAGGCGGTGGTAGAAGGCGCGTCGCTCGGCATGGTCCTGCTCTGGCTCCAGCTCCCTGCCCTCCTCGCGCGCGACGATCCAGGGCGGGGTCTCACGGGCGACGACCACCGAGCCGACCCGGAGGACAACGTCATTGGGCTCGCCCTCGACCACTTGGAGGGTCACCTTCTGGGAGATCCCGACGTGGGATACCACCTTCCAGTTGCGCTCCCAGCGGCGCTCGCTGTTGCGTCCACCTCCGGCCACGAGCGCGACCGGGTCGACCACCAGTGTCTCCCCGTCGCCCTCGTTGAGCAGGGTGGCGAGGATCACCGGCACGTCGGTGTCGAGATCGCGGCCCACCCAGTACACCAGCGAGGGTACCCGGTTGTCGAGCTCGGGGAGGTGGCCGGCCTGGATCAGCTCCTGACCGACCGCGATCACTGTGCTGGCGTGGCGGGCGCAGAACTGCCGTCCTTTGATGTCAAGGGCGTGCTGGGCGCACCAGTCCGTGTCGCAAGTGTGCCGCCGGCGGTCCACGTACGAGCAGGAGAAGTCGGCCGCGTTGGCGCACCCGGCCCGGCCGCACGTCGCCAGGGCAGCCCCGTTCTGGTCCACAGGCGGACGCTAGCAACCGGCGGGTGAACGGGCGTGGCGCCTCTGACTCCAGCCGGTAACGGGCCGCCACCAAGTGGCCCCGCTGGTATCCTCGGGCAGACATGGCGGCCGCGCGGCCGTCTCCATATCGGCGGGGCGCCGTCCCTCACACGTACTCCAGCGCTCGCCTCACCTCCCGACCGCCTATGCACATGAGAACGCGCCGCCTCCCCGCGGCCCTGATGCTCGGCGCCACAGCGGCGTCGCTTCTCTTCGTGTGGGCGGGCGCCAGCCCCGCGCGCGCCGACTGGTCGCAGGGCGGAACTCTGCCTGGGCTGGGCAGCGGGCGGATCTGGTCGCTGGCGGCCAGCCCGGCAACGGCGGGCCTGGTGGTCGCCGGCACGGACGCGGGCGTGTACGTGAGCAGCGACGGGGGTGCTGACTGGGCGGCGACCCCACTCAAGGGCGTACGGGTGTGGGCGGTGGGCTTCGACGCGCGCAACGCCAAGCGGATGTTCGCCGGGACCGACGGCGCGGGCGCGGAGCTGAGCATCAACAGCGGGGCCACCTGGACGACGGTGTCGACAGGGCTGCCCGACCTCACCGTGCGTTCCTTCGCCTTCGGGCTGGACGGCATCGCCGCCGGTACCAACCGGGGCGTCGCCCTGAGCCCGGATGGCACTGTCTGGCACGCGGGTGGGCTCGACCGGTACTCGATCTCCGCGCTGGCGGTGGCGGCCAACTCGCCGTCGCTGGTGGTGGTCGCCGCAACTGACCGCGGCGACCTGAGCAATGGGTACCTCTTCCGCTACAGCGGGACCGGGACGAGCTGGCAGTCGCTGCAGAGCGGGCTGCCGGCGTCGGCGATCGCCACCTCGGTCGCGGCGGGGCCGTTGTCAACGTCGGTGACCAAGCGGCCGCTGATCGTCACCACGAGCAAGGGCATGTTCCGCAGCGGTGATGGCGGGTCGACCTGGACGGCGGCCACAGGCGTGGCCGAGAACCTGACCGTGACGTCGGCGACGTTCAGCCCCCTGGACCCCAACCTCATCTATGCGGGCGCCGATGTGGGGAGCAGCAGCGGCGGCGACCTGCTGCGGTCCACCGACGGCGGCAGCATCTTCAGCGCGTCCGACCAGGGACTGCCCGCCAAGACACGCCAGGTGGAGAGCATCGCCGTGCAGCCGACCACGCCACCGATGGTGATCGCAGCGCTCGATCCTGCCAGCGGCGGGCAGGTCTACTCCGAGTCGGACAAAACCGCCCCGGCGCCGCCGGCGCTGGTACCGGAGTCACCGGGGGCGACCGTGCCCGCGACCCTGGCGACGGCGCCGCCGAGTGCCAGCGCGTCGGCGGCTCCGCGCGCCACCGCCAAGCCGTCGGACACCGGTGCGTTCAGTCACTTCGTCGGCAATGTGTTTCACTGGCCGGTACCGCTGGTGTTCGAGGTCCTGCTGGTGCTGGCGATCGCATACGTGTTGGTGCGCTGGCGGCAGCGCTACTACGTCGAGGGACCGCCGTAGCGGCTGGCGGCTGTCCTCCGGAGGACCGCGCGTAGGATGGCCGCGTGCTCGCGCTGATCAGTCCTTCGTACCCTCTGGCGTTCCTGGCCGGGCTGGCGTCCTTCCTCTCGCCCTGCGTCTTCCCGCTGGTGCCGGCGTACGCGGCGTACCTGGGTGGGCGCGCCGCGCGCGAGCTGGAGCCATCGCAGTCAGCGGTGGCGCTGGTGGCGGCGGGTGGCGCCGGCGTGGCCGCCGCGGAGGTCGGGCCCGGGTTCTCGCGCGACCGCCACGCGCGCAACCTGCGCCTGCCGACGCAACGAGC
>CATPBU010000266.1 GCA_955652455.1 Candidatus Dormiibacterota bacterium | reverse complement strand
TCTGGGTCAGCACTGGCCGCAGGCCAGGCCCGGCAACCCCGTAGGGAACCTTCCGCCAACGGTGAGTGATCAGAGCTTCACCACGTACGTCGACTATCTTTTCAACAAGGGCTTCATCCCTCCAGATGCACAGCCTTGGGTCGACCACATCCGCTCGACAGGCAACGATGCAACGCACGAAATCCCACAGATAATCGAGGCAGACGCGTCCGAACTCATCGCCATGACGGAGACGCTACTGAGGCTCGTCTACGAACTACCTGCGCTAATGAACGCTCGAGTTATGTCGTCGGCCCCACCGCCCCCTTCGCCCTGATCTAGTCGGACCACTGCCGACTGACGGGCTGTGGGTCTCGGTGCAGCCGCGGCTGGCATTCTTTGCCAGGAGGGCTGCCTGGCCTCGCGGTGACGATGGTCGGAACATCGGCGGGTGAATCCAGGCTCTTGGGTGTCCCGTTCCCCGTTCCAGGCCTGTCCACCGGATAATCCCGCCCAATGGCCGTGCCCCCGGCGCCCTCGCGGCTCAAGACCGACATCCACGACATCGCGGCTCGCCTCTGGGAGACGGCGGATGAGTTGCGGGCGAATTCGCACCTCAAGGCCGCCGAATACGCCATTCCCGTCCTCGGCCTTGACAAAGGCGATCAATAGTGATTCCTCTGACCTGATCGCGCATGGCGTGCGCACCGTTGAGTGGCCGGCTCGCGGCGAGCAGCTTGCAGCGGACCCTCAGGGAGCAATGATGAAAACGTACAGCGTCACGATCTGGATGGTGAAGCCCGGGCGGGAGGCGGAGTTCATTCGCTCCTGGTTGGAGCTCGCGGAGTTCACGGCACTGCACATGGTCGGACGCAAGGAGGCCAGCAGGCTGCTGCGCGACCACGATCAGCCGAACCGATTCGTCAGCCTCGCGCCGTGGGACAGCGCGGCCACACTTCAAGCTTGGCGCGCCGGTCCGGGGTTCGGTGAACGGGTCGGGCGGATGAGGGAGTTGCTAGAGGACTTCACGCCGATGACCCTCAACGACGTGCCTCGTTGAGGCGTTATCGAGCGCAAGCGGCTAAGCCCTCGCCTGCCCTCGAGATCTGCTTGTGGACGTCCGCAGCCACACAGACGTTGGCGGTGCGGCTGATCCGCAGATGTCAACAAACTAGCGTAGGTGCCTGTTGCAGCGCAGGACAAGTCAACGCGTGGTAGCCGGTCTCCCCAAGGCTCCGCCCTCGTATCCACCCGCCGCTGTATACGCCGCGGAGCTGCTCTGGTAGCACCCCCAGTGCCTCCGGTGCTGTTCATGCTCTCGGTGTATCCAGCGCCTGGTAGTTACGAGGGCGTAGGCGAGGAAGATCACTGAACCGTGCACTGCGGCCTGCAGCCTCGACACAACCTCGGCGCGGGCGGCTGCCTGGCTTGCGATTGCCGCCTGGGCCCTGACAGTGTGCAGCCCGAGAATGCTCATCGCCTCCTCGAGGTCGGCCTCGAGCAAGCCAAGTTCAGGGTCGCTGTCGATTGATTCTCTCGTGCGAGTCGAACCCATCGTTCCCCCCAAATTGATCGATCGGGTCACACTACCACCGAGGCGCCCGGGAGGCAAGAGCACGACCCAACTGCGCGAGAGACCTCCCCAACCGCACGACCATCAACCTGGGTTGGCAATCCGTGCTACGGGCCGAGCCCCGTCGGGTGCTCCACCAGCTGGGTCGACGTTTCTGCGCTGGTTGGGTGTCTGCAGGCAAACAAGTCAGTGCTACTGCCGTTCACCGTCGCCTTACCCCTTATCCCCGCAATATAAAGCCCACGGTTGCGGCGTTTGGGCGCGCTGCCGGCACGGTGCGCTGACGGACAGACGAGGACTCGTATACTCGTGGAGCAGCGAAAGCTGTATCCCCCTTCCTGCGGAGCGGCTGGAGGCTATCCTTTGGCCGCTCCCACAGGGAAATTTCCCCGGTCCTTTCGGGTCGCCCTCAGGGGGTCACGGTATCGACGGCACGCCAGCAGTACCAGGCTGCCGCTGACCGATGCGGACGAAGCACCTCACCCAGCGCCATCAGCTCGCGCGGCGCCGGCATGGTCTCCACCCCGTGAATCACGGCCCACCCCTTGCGGACGCCAAAGTCGTCGACCGGCCAGACGTCGGGGCGGCGCAGATCGAAGAGCAGGAACATCTCGGCGGTCCAGCGTCCGATCCCGCGGACCACCGAGAGGCGCGCCACCACGTCGTCGTCGACCATGGTGGGCAGGTCGGCGAGGGGAACGGTGCCGTCGGTTGACCTGGTGGCGAGGTCGATGATCGCGGCCGCCTTAGCGCCGGACAGCCCGGCCTCCCGCAGGACTTCGAGGGGCAGCTGGAGAACCGCCGCGGGCGTGGGCGATTCGCCGCCGAAGAGGGCGACGAAGCGACCGTGGATGGCCGTCGCGGCGCGGCCGGCGAGCTGCTGGTAGACGATCGCCCGGGCGAGGGCGTTGAAGGCGTCCGTCCCCGGACGCCGAGGCGCGAATGGGCCTGCGGCCCGCACCACGGGAGCGAACGCGGGGTCGACACGGACAAGGAAGTCGCCGATGGAGCGCGGGGAGCGCAGCGGCCGGCGCGGCAGGCGTGGTGGGTCAACGGGCGGCGGTGCTTCGACAGGCACGGGAGCGACGCTAGCAGCCGGCCGTCACCGCGCGATGACCAGCAGGCGCCGCGTGGCCGCCCGGCCATCGAGCCGCGCCGGTGCCGGGCCGACACAGGACGGGCAGCCGCCATCACAGGCGCATCCGTCGACCAACTCGCCCGCCATGCTCACCAGGTCTCTGTGCCTGCTGTGGCAGCGCTCGGCCAACCCGACTCCGCCCGCCACTGTGTCGTAGAT
>CATPBU010000265.1 GCA_955652455.1 Candidatus Dormiibacterota bacterium | reverse complement strand
GTGTTCGGCATCGCCCGGTTTCCAGAGGTCCGGATCCCGATCCCAGATGCGCCGCGCCACGTCCGCCGTGGTCTGCCCTCTGACCGAGTCGCGGACCGGGTCGGTGCTGGCGGCGAGGTCGAGGTGCAGGCGCGAGCCGTAACCCCGGTGCATCGAGTCGACCTTCTCAGCGATGCCGCGAATCAGCTCGTTGTACGAGTCTGCGAACGACTTGACGCCCGCTGCGAGCAGGTCGGAGGTCACCCTGTCCATGTCGATGCCAACCTCCGCCAACTGCTCCATGACGCGGTGCGCAGCCTCGACATCCTGCTTGACCGTGGCACCGGCAACGACGCCATGGTCGCGGAATGCCTCGATCGTCGCCGGTGGCATGGTGTCGACCGTGTCCGGGCCGATCAGCGCTTCGGCGTACACGACGTCGCGGTACTTGGGGTTCTTCGCGCTCGTGCTCGCCCACAACGGACGTTGCACATGCGCGCCGGCGGCGGCGGGCTTGGCGAACGCCTCGCCGCGGAAGTAGCCATCAAACTTCTCATATGCAAGCCGCGCATTGGCGATCGCCGCCTTGCCGAACAGGTCTTCGAGGACCGGGTTGCCGGGATCTGCCGCGAGCTTCTCCTCGATCAGCTTGTCGACGGCGGTGTCGACGCGGCTGACGAAGAATGACCCCACCGAGTGGACGTCGGGCGACTCACCCGCCGCGAGGCGCGCGCCGAGCGCATCGAGGTACGCGTGGATGACATCGTCGTAGGCCGCCAGCGCGAACACGAGGGTGACGTTGATGTTCACCCCGGCCGTCAGGGCGTTCCTGATCGCCGGCACGCCCTCCGGCGTGGCCGGGATCTTGACCATGAGGTTGGGCCGATCGACACGCTTCCAGTAGTCGAGGGCGAGGTCGATGCTGCGCGCGGTGCTGTGTGCGGCGTCGGGCGACACCTCGAGGCTCACAAATCCATCGGCGCCGTTGGTGCGCTCGTGCACGGGCCGCAGGATGTCGGCGGCGGCCCGGATGTCAGTCACAGCAAGCTCAAGGAAGATGTCGTTGGGATCGTCGACCCCGGCCGCGAGCAGCTCGCGGATCTGGCTGTCGTAGTCCCTGCCATCAGCGATGGCCTTCTGGAAGATGGTCGGGTTGCTAGTCATGCCGGTGACGTTGTCCTCGGCGATCAGCCGTCGCAGTTCGCCGGTGGTGAGCAGGTCGCGGCTGATGTAGTCGAGCCACACCGACTGACCCTGTTGGGCGAGCTGCTGGAGCGTGTTCGCGGCGGCCATCAGCGCACCCCCGCGGTGACGCGTGCCCGCACCGCCGCCAGGATCGCGTCGGCGTCGATGCCCGCCGCGGCCATCAGCTCCGCCGAGGTGCCCGACCCGGGCAGCTCGCGCACCGCCAGGTGGGTGACCCGGGGACGATCGTCATCGGCGGCGAGCGCCTCGAGGACAGCCGCGGCGAGGCCCCCTTCCGGGTAGTGGTCCTCGACGATCACGAAGTTGCCGCCGGTGTCACGCACCGCCTCGCGCAGGGTTGCGGTGTCAACGGGCTTGACGGAGTAGAGGTCGATGACCCGGCACCTGGTGCCTTCGGCCGCGAGCCGGTCGGCGGCGTCGAGGCAGTGGTGGAGGGTGACCCCCGCAGCGATCAGCGTGATCGTGTCGGAGTCGCTCCGTCGCAACACCTTCGAGCCCCCGACCTCGAACGTCTCATCGTTGGCGTACAGCGTGGGGTAGGCGCCGCGGGTGGTCCGCAGGTAGACGATCCCCTCGGTCTCAGCCATCCGGGCCACAAGCTTGGCCGTCGACACCGGGTCGCTCGGGTACAGGACGATCGAGGAGTGGATGGCTCGCAGCGACGCAAGATCCTCGAGAGCCATCTGCGAGGGGCCGTCGGCACCGATCTCGCAGCCGGCGTGCGACCCGGCCAGCCGGATGTTCGCCCCCGACACGCCCGCCATGCGCACGAAGTCATATGCACGGCTGAAGAACGCGGCGAAGGTGGACGCGAATGGTACCAGGCGGCGAACGGACATGCCCACGGTGGCCGCGACCAGTAGCTGCTCGGCGATGTACATCTCGAAGAAGCGATTCGGGTAGGCGTTCTTGAACTCGTCGGCGTGCGTGGAGTTGCTCACCTCGCCGTCGAGTACGACCACGTCGGGGCGAGCACCGAGCGCAACCAGCGCGTCGCCATACGCCTTACGCGTGGCTACCGTGTCGTGCTTCGAGTACGTCGGCAAGGAGATGGTCACTCCGGCGCCGCCGCGGCGCACTTTCGAGTCACCAGGCTCTGGGCGTGGGGTGTCGACGTGCAGGTCGCGGATGCCGCCGAGCTCGGCGATGGCCCGCTCGGCCATGTCTGGTGGCAGCGCCTTGCCGTGCCAGCCGTCCTTGTTCTCGATCTCGCTGAACCCTTTGCCCTTGATGGTGCGCGCCAACACAACGGTTGGTCGTTCGTGCTCGGCACGGGCCCGACCCAGTGCGTCGTCGATCTGCTCGACGTCATGGCCGTCGATGACCAGCGCGCGGCAGCCGAAGGCCTCGACGCGGCTCTGGTAAGCGGCGATGTTCCACTCGAGCTCGGTTGGTCCGCGCTGTCCCAGCCGGTTGACGTCAACGATGGCTGTGAAGTTGTGCAGCCCGTAATGGGCCGCCCTGTCCAGTCCTTCCCAGATCGAGCCCTCGGCCATCTCCGAGTCGCCGCAGACTGTCCAGACGTGGAAGGGCAAGCTGTCGACTGCGCTGCCGGCCAGGGCCACGCCGACGGCGATGGGGAGGCCCTGCCCAAGAGAACCGGTGGCCACATCAACCCAGGGGAGGACGGGGGTAGGATGTCCCTGCAGGCGCGAGTCGTGGGTGCGATACGTCATCAGCTCGGCGTCGTCGATCGCGCCGCACGCCTTGAAGACGGCGTAGACCAAAGGGGAGGCGTGGCCCTTGGAGAAGATGAGGTGGTCATTGTTGTCGAGCGCCGGGTTGTGCCAGTCGTAATGAAGGTGGCGCGCGATGAGCACGGCGAGGAGGTCGCTCGCCGACATGCTCGAGGTGGGGTGACCTGAACCGGCCTTGGTGCTGGCGCGGATGCCGTCGACCCGCAACTGGTTGCCGAGGTCGCGCAGGAACGCAACGTCCTCGGCAGTCAGGCGCTCATCAACCTTGCCTGTCACCGCCATGATCACGACCTCCGGGGCTGCCTGTTGGGTCCTCCATCATGGCTCGCAGGGATCGCCGGGCGCAGCCGCGCGCTTCCGGCCGGATCGCCCTCATGTACACTCGGGGCCGACTCCGACGTCGGAGTCCGCGCGCCTATAGCTCAGCCCGGATAGAGCGTCTGACTACGGATCAGAAGGTCGGGGGTTCAAATCCTCCTGGGCGCGCACCTCGCCCCGGTGACGCCGGCGACCATCGCCTACACTTCGCGTCCGACATGAAAGG
>CATPBU010000264.1 GCA_955652455.1 Candidatus Dormiibacterota bacterium | reverse complement strand
GTGGAGCAGCTGTCCGCCCGCTTCGGTCGTGAGGACGAGCCGGCGGCACAGCGACGGTGACCACACAATTCCCCGACGACACCGCGCTGGACGCCATCGCCGCCCAGGTGCGCGCCCTCGCCCCCATGGCCGACGAGGACATCACCGTCCTCCTTGCTGAGGCCCGCGAATCACCGGCTGGGCCGGCCACCGCCCGCCTCGTCGAGCAGCAGTTGGGAACCGTCCTCGCCGCGGTCCTCGCCCGCCGCCAGCCGGAGCTCGACCTGATGGACCTGTACCAGGAGGGTTCGATCGCCGCCACCGTTGCCGTCGGGGAGTACGTGACGCGTGGCGGCCCGCCGGCAGGCTTGCGCCCCTACGTCAAGCGCGTGGTCGAGAAGTTCGTCGACGACGTGGTCGAGCGCGAGGCGGCCCAGCGGGTGGCCGACGCCCTGCTGGTCGAGAACGTCAAGCTGCTCGAGGCCGCCGACCTGGTCCTGCGCACCCGCCTCGAACGCGAGCCCACCACGCTCGAGCTGGCTGCGGCGCTCAGCTGGACGCCCGAGGCGGTCGAGGTGGTCGGCGCCTCGCTCAGGCTGGCCCGTGAGCAGTACGACGCCGAGATCGTCGAGTACCTCGACGACATCGACGACGGCGCGGGGGACGGAACCGCAAGGGTGTGAGCCGCCCGGTCGGGACTGTCCGTTGGGTGTCCGCCGGCATGGTGCAGCGTGCGGCTGTGAGCGTCGCCGGCGGCGTGCCTACCATCGCGGCGCATGGTTGGGTGTCCGCGGTGGTGAGGCCGGTCGCTGTCAGCAGGGAGCGCAGCGTGCTGGTGGTCGGCGACGACGCCGAGCTCGCCACCGCGCTGCGCGACCGGTTGGACCGTTCGTATGTCACTGTGATCGAGGTGCCTGCCGGTGAAGAGCTCGAGGCCATCCGTGCGTGCCGCCCCTGGCCGTGGATGGTGGTCGGAGCCGGCACGCAAGTCGATGCCGGGGTCGCCACCGAGCTCGGTCGCAGTCCCACCCTGGTGGTCTGGCGCGGCTCGCCGCCACCAGGCCTCCCCGCTCACGCCATTGCCGCCGCTCGCTTCACCGAGGTCGCCGGCACCGTCGCCACCGCGCTCGGCGCCGCGGTGGCGGGCATGACCCTTGCCATCGGCAGCGGGGTCGACATGCCCGATGGAAGCCACGTCGCCAACGCGTGTCTCGAGGCGCTGGTCGCCAGTCATCCACGGCCGCTCTTCGCGCCGCCACGGCTGGTGCGGTCCGTGGCGCGCGCCCTGGCAGCCCATGGCGTGCCGCTGCGCCCGCGGTCGACGACGAGCGGCGGTACGGTTCTCGCGCCGGTGGATGGGCCCTGATGCGCGCCAACGTCGAGGTGCTGATCGTCGAGGACGACGCCGAGACCCTCGAGGAGCTGCGCGCGCACTTCGTTCGCAAGCGTTTTCACCCACTGGCCACGCGAAGCGCCGCCCATGCGGTGAGGGCGTTGCGCAACAACGCGGAGTCGACGCGTCCGGTGCTTGCCGTGGTCGACTGGGACCTGTCCAAGGCGTCCGACCAGTCGCTGAGCAGCGGCGACGTGCTGGCCCTGCTGGCTCGTGAGCTGTCCGATTGCCTCACCATCGTCTACTCCGCCAACATCGACTCGTTCAGGGTGCGCAGCGAGATCCACCGCGCTCACCCCCGTGCCTGGTTGCACGACAAGCGCGACGGTGAAGCCTCGCTGATGGAGCGCGTCGACCGGATGCTCGACCAGACAGTCGAGGACCTCCGCGTCAGCGAGGGGTCGGTGGTCATCCATGTGCCGACGCTCGCCGAACATCACCATCGCGAGGCGGTGCGCCTGGTGGTGCACCACCCCGAGATCGTCACCTTCCACTCCGACACCGCGACCAAGGCGGTGCGCAGGTTCAAGGATTGGCTCAATCACCAGGGCTCGGCGATGACCGTCGTCAGCCACGGAAACCGCAAGTACCGCCTGGGACATCGCCCGTGAACCTGACCCTGCCAGAGATCCGCGAGCTGCCCGTGGCGGCGGCGTTCTTCGACGGCGACGACCTGCTGGCGCAGACGCCGGAATGGCACGAGGCCGGGCCCGGCGCCGTCGCCTTTCCCGTCCGAGGCCGCCGGTTGGTGGTGAGCACCGACGCCACCCACCCCATGTGCGGGCGCGTGGTCGCGCAACTGCTCGAGGAGATCGACGTCACCGCGCGGTCGCTGCCGCGCCGGCAGTCGCTGCGTGCCACCATGCTGGCGGACTCGCTCCGAATCGTGGCTGGCAGCGCCGTCGCCACGTCGGGTGGTAGCGCCGACGTCCTTGAGCATGCGTGTGCAGGGATCGCCTCCCGGACCGCGCTGAGCGTGTCGGTCGACCGCTGCGACGATTTCGCCGTCCTGGCTCCATCGGTTGCCGCCCTTGTCCTGGTGCAGTTCG
Source organism: Candidatus Dormiibacterota bacterium (assembly GCA_955652455.1). Next base: position 2,687 of record CATPBU010000264.1, on the reverse strand, counting down.
CGGTCAACGCCGAGCGCCACGAGCACGCGCGGTCGGTGGTGCTGGCCGCAGGCGACGAGATGTTCACGGTGGGCTGGCACGGATCGCGCGGTGCAGCAGGAGCGGTCACCGCGCGGCGGCGAGCCGAGCGCGCGCGCTGGGGGCTGGGATTCGCGCGCATCGCCGCCGACGCCATCGGCGGCGTGATGTACCCGCCTGCTGATCAGGCAGACGGCGTCCACGTCGCGTTGCTCGAGGTCGGCCTTCACCACCTCGCACTGCCCCTGGCGCTGATCCGCGACGGCGCCGTGCGCAAGGCGACGCGTGCGTGGGACGAGGAGACGGCACTGCTGCCCGGTGCGGCGCTGCCCGCGGACTCCCGGGCGGCCCGCTGCGCCGCCGCCGCCGTCGCCGCTGATGGTGAGATCGCACGCGTCGACGGCTGGACAGCTCGCAGCGCCGCCGGCGGTGCGACGTGGATCGCCATCCCGCCGGACGCGGTCGTCGACCGTGCCCGCGACGTCCTCGACGGCATGATCCACGAGCGTGCCCTCTGGGACAACGTGCCGGAACCCGGCCGATCGCGGATCGTGGCCCTGGCAGCGATCCTCGCCGCCATGCTCGGCGCCGAGCTGGCGCGCGTGCCCGGCGAGACCTGGAACCGGCGCGCACCGGACGTTGCGGCAGCGTACGGTCTGGCCACACCGCTGCCGCGCTTCGACGGCGCCGGCGCGGTCGACCCGCGCGTCGCGGTGTTCCTGGCGCGGGAGTTCGGCGACCGCCTCGACGCCGAAGGCGACGACCTCTACCTGCGCATCGCCGCCGAGCATCGCGATGACCCGCTGGTGCGCGTCTTCCTGGCGCCGGGCGACGACTCGCTCAAGCTCAGCTAGCGGCCGGCCTACCGGCCCGCGTCGCTGCCCGGGTAGGCCGCCGAATGCTCGTCGCGTCCCGGCCACCAGCCCTCCGGCCGTCCCGAGAACCCCGGGTCGCGATGCACAGCTTGCACCACCGTCTTGATGTTGCCGCGCACGTTGAAGTCGCCGACCACCTCGCAGTACCGCGGTGCAACAAGCCTGACCAGGTCGGTGAGCACACCGTTGACGACGTCCTCGTGGAAGACGCCGACGTTGCGAAACGCGTTGATGTACAGCTTCAGTGATTTCAGCTCGACGCACCGCGGCCCGGGCACGTAACGCACGTGCAGCGTGGCGAAGTCCGGGAAACCGCTGCGGGGGCAGAGACAGGTGAACTCCGGCAGCGTGAACTGGATGGTGTAGTCGCGCTCGGGGGTGCGGTTGTCGAAGCTCTCCAGCAGCGTCCGCGGTTGCGGCTCCGCGCTCATGCGGCGGCTCCCGCGGGCAGTCCGCTGGCGCGTCCCGGAGTCACCACGTACCAGCGCCGCACCGGCACCAGCATCAGCACGGCGAACAGTGTCATCCACGCCTTGCCCACCACCTGTCCGCCGAGCAACGACAATGAACCGAACGCCAGGCTGAGGAACACCAACGAGTCGACCACGCAGCCGACCAGGTTGGCTGGCACCAGGGCCACCAGCCAGCCGCGCCGCAGCAGCGGTGTGTAGACAAGGAAATCGGCGAGCTCGGACGAGAAGAAGGCGAGCCCGCTGGCGAGCGCGAGCGACGGGGACACTGCCGCCGACACAGCCGCGCCGACGACGATCGCGCTCAGCGACACCACGCGGCCGAGGATGTTCTGCACCAGGTCGCGCAGCGTGAAGGCCAGACCCACGAAGTACACCGCCGCCGGCGCGCGCAGCCCAAAGCCCACCGGCACCAGCCCGAAACGCTGCACCGCCCAGTTGGCGGCATAGATCACCGCGATGTAGCCGGCCAGCGCGACCAGGCCGGCCGCTCTGCGTGGAGACAGGGAACGCATGGCGCGTGAAGGGTAGCGGCTCAGCCCGCCGCGGCCGTCCCTCAGGCGCCAGCAGGCACCGCGTCGCTGTGCTGGGGGGTGTCGATGAGGATCTCGCCATCCGGCGCACGAACGCGCGCTGTGTCGCCGTCGCGCAACCGGCCATCGAGGATGGCCATCGCCAGCGGGTCCTGGAGCCGTCTCTGGATCACCCGTTTGAGCGGCCGCGCCCCGTAGGTCGGGTCGTAGCCCTCGGTGGCGAGCAGGTCGAGCGCGCTGTTGTCGATCTCCAGTTTCACCGAGCGCTCGGCGAGGCGGTCGCGCAGGTGACGCAGCTGGATCTCGACGATCTCCCGGAGCTGCTCGCGCGACAGTCGCGAGAACACGATGATGTCGTCGACGCGGTTGAGGAACTCGGGGCGGAAGTGCTCGCGCAACTCCGCGAGCACGCGCGCGCGCACGCGATCGACCTCGTCGGCGGGAGCAGCCGGCGGCATCTCCGCGATGATGTGCGAGCCGATGTTGCTGGTCATGATGACCACCGTGTTGCGGAAGTCCACGGTGCGCCCCTGGCCGTCGGTGAGACGGCCGTCGTCGAGCACCTGCAGCAGGATGTTGAACACGTCCGGGTGCGCCTTCTCGACCTCGTCGAAGAGAAGCACGCAGTAGGGTCGACGGCGCACCGCCTCGGTGAGCTGACCGCCCTCGTCGTAGCCCACGTACCCGGGCGGCGCGCCGACCAGGCGCGACACCGCGTGGCGCTCCATGTACTCGCTCATGTCGATGCGCACCATCGACTGCTCGCTGTCGAACAGCAGCGCGGCCAGCGC
>CATPBU010000263.1 GCA_955652455.1 Candidatus Dormiibacterota bacterium | reverse complement strand
GAAACGGAAGATGCCGCCGTGGACCAGCGGTTTGCGCGCAAACAGGGCGACGTCGTTGGCGAGGTACCGGGTCGGGAAGTTATCGCAGCGGTTGACGATGATGTCGTACTGCTCGAAGAGCCGCCGGGCATTGCCGATGTCGAGCTTCTCGTAGTGCTGCACGACCCTGACGTCTGCGTTCAGCGCCTCGATGGCGATGCGCGCTGACTCCGTCTTCTTCATGCCGATGCGATCGCGGGTGTGGATGACCTGACGCTGCAGGTTGGAGTCGTCGACGACGTCGAAATCGACCAGGCCGACGGTGCCCACGCCCGCCGCGGCGAGGTAGAGAGCGGCCGGTGAGCCGAGGCCGCCCGCACCGATCAGCAACACCTTGGCGTCGAGCAGCTTCTGCTGGCCTGCCTCACCCACCTCTGGGATGAGCAGGTGGCGGCTGTAGCGACGCTTCTGGTCGGCAGAGAGCACTTGCGGAACGTCGAAGTCGAAGCCGGCCTGCTTCCAGCCGTTGAAGCCGCCACTCATCGAGCGGACGTCGGTGTAGCCGAGCTCATGGAGTGCGCGGGCCGCGAGCAGCGAGCGCGTGCCGCCGGCGCAGTACAGCGTGATCGGCGTGTCCTTGCCGGGCACGCGGTCCTCGACCTGGATCTCGATGTACCCCTTGCTGAGGTGCAAGGCGCCAGGGATGTGGCCCTCCTCGAACTCGTTGCGCTCGCGCACGTCGATGAGCCTCCGGGAGCCTCGGTCGGCGGCCACCTGCTGCGGGGTCACCTCGGGGATGACGCGACGGGCGTCGTCGAGCAGGTCACGGGAACTTGGCATGGTGCGATGGTACCCAATACCCGACTGTTCCAGTCGTCTTTTGCCCCGGCCTAGACTGCGGCGGACGTGATAGCACTCGCCGACCTGCTTGCCGCGGCCGGGCTCCCCGCCACGGACGGTCTCGCCGGTGTCAGTGTCGGTGGGGTCGCGTCCGACTCGCGCGAGGTGGTGCCGGGGACGCTGTTCGTCGCCGTCACCGGCCGGCGCGAGGACGGTCACAGCCACGCCGCTGCCGCCGTCGCCGCGGGCGCGGTGGCGGTCATCGCCGAGCGCCCCCCGTCGCCGCCGCTGTCTCCCCGGGTTCCTGTCGTTCTTGTCGAGAACTCACGAGTGGCGCTCAGTGCCCTGGCGGCGGCGTGGCACCTGCAGCCTTCACGGTCCATGATCGTCGCCGGGGTCACCGGCACCGACGGCAAGACGACCACCGCGACGATGCTCTGGGCGGCATGGCGTGCCGCGTCGCTCCACGCCGGTCTGATCTCGACGGTCGACTTCCGCGACGACGACACGATCACCGCCAACACCACCCGGCTGACCACCATGGAGGCATTCGAGACGCAGCGCCGGCTGGCTGAGCTGCGCGCCAGCGGTTGCTCCCACGTCGTGGTCGAGACCTCGTCGCACGCGCTCGAGATGCACCGCGTCGACGACGTCGCCTACCGGCTCGCGGTGTACACGCGGATCACGTCCGAGCACCTCGACGTGCACGGCGACCGTGAGGAATACCTGGCGGCCAAGGCACGGTTGCTTGCCCTCGTCGGGACACGCGCTGACGGCGTCGCCGTGCTCGACCGCGACGACGACTTCGCCTTCCCACGCCTGTCGAGGCTGCCGGTGGCGGCGGTGCTCACCTACAGCGCGGCGGGCGGTCCTGCCGACCTCGTCGCCGAGGACGTGGTGGCCGACTCACAAGGTGTGCGCCTGCTGGCGCGGACCCCGTGGGGCGACGCGCGGCTGCACCTCCAGCTCGCCGGGCGTTTCAACGCGGCCAACGCTCTGGCCGCGCTCGCCGCCGCATGCAGCAGCGGCGCTCCACTGGACGCCGCCGTCGCCGGCATGAGCGCTCTGTCCCGTGTACACGGTCGCATGGAGCGCGTCGACGCCGGCCAGCCGTTCGGCGTGGTCATCGACTACGCGCACACCGCCGCCTCGCTCGAGAACGTGCTCACCGAGCTGCGCGCCGCGACCGATGGGCTGCTCTGGGTCGTCTTCGGCTCGGCGGGCGAGCGCGATGTCGAAAAACGTGCGGTGATGGGTGCGGTCGCCGGCCGGCTCGCCGACATCATCGTGGTCACCGACGAGGACCCGCGCGGAGAGGACCGCGTCGCCATCTGCGAGCAGATCGCCGCCGGCGCGGAGAGCGTGGGCGCGCGGCGCGACGAGAACCTGCACGTCATCCCCGAGCGCGCCGAGGCGGTCGCCTACGCCGTCGCCAATGCGCAGCCGGGCGACACGATCCTCTTCGCCGGCAAGGGCCACGAGAGCTCGATCGTCACCGCCACCGGGAGTGTCCCCTGGGACGAGCGAACCGCTGTGGAGGCGGCGCTGCGAGGGCGCGTCTGAGCTGCGCTCAGCCTGGTGCGACCAGTTTCTCGACGGCGAGGATGCCCGGGGTGGATGCGGTGGGGCGCAGGCCGGTGTCACTGACGTCGTGTGCCGCAGCGGGCGCATCGGACACCAGCGCCCAGAGCGCGCCGCCGGCGCGAAGCAGCGG
>CATPBU010000262.1 GCA_955652455.1 Candidatus Dormiibacterota bacterium | reverse complement strand
TGCGCCGGCCTGGCGGCGGCGGGAGCGGGCCGGGGCCGTCCCGGCAGATCAGCCTGGCACGCGATGGCGTTTCACATCGCCAGGTCTCCCCGCTCGACACGTGTTCCACTACCCGGAATCCAGGCATAACCATAATGCGGCGCACCATGAAAGCAATCGTCCAAGACATGTATGGCTCACCCGACGTCCTGGAACTCAGGGACATCGACAAGCCAGTCGTCGCGGATGACGAGGTGCTGGTGCGGGTGCGCGCGGCTTCCGTCCATGCAGATGTCTGGCACGTCCTGACAGGCCTGCCGTATCTCCTCCGCCTGACAGCCGGGCGGCGCAGACCAAAGAACCCTGTTCCCGGAACGGACCTGGCCGGACTCGTGGAGTCGGTTGGCACGAAGGTGACGCGGTTTCAACCAGGTGACGAGGTATTCGGCGAGACCATCAGAGGCAATCAGTGGACCAACGGCGGCGCGTATGCCGAGTATGCGACTGCTCCCGAATACGGGCTCGCGCTGAAGCCGCCCAACGTCACGTTCGAACAGGCCGCGGCCGTACCCACCTCCGGGCTCATCGCACTCCAGGCATTTCGCGGTTGGAGGAAGATTCAGGCGGGGCAAAAGGTCTTGGTCAACGGTGCAGGGGGTGGCGTGGGCGTTATCGCCGTCCAGCTTGCCAAAGCGTTCGGAGCGGACGTGACCGGCGTCGACACCACGAGCAAACTGAACTTTGCTCGCTCGATCGGCGCGGACCAAGTGATTGACTATACCGAGGATGACTTCACCCGACGTGGCGAGCGCTACGATCTCATCTTCGACATTCCGGGGAACCATTCGCTTTCAGACTGCAGACGCGTGCTGACGTCCGGGGGAACCTATGTGCTCATCGGGCACGACAATTACGGCGAGGGGATGCACCGTTGGGTGGGACTCCTGCCCCGCATGTTGAAGCTGATGGTGATGTCACGTTTCGTGGGCCAGCTGCGGGACATGCGCTATTCGGTGCCAGACAAGAAGGAATCTATGGATCTCTTGAGGGAGCTTCTTGAATCCGGAAAGCTCGCACCGCAGATCGACAAGACGTACCCGCTGAGCGAGGTCCCCGAGGCCATCCGCTATCTGCAGGGGGGACGCGCGAAGGGAAAAGTCGTCATCACCATTTGAGGCGCCCCGTGGGTCAGGCGGGCGCCCTCTCCGCGGCTGGCCTCAAGGAGGGTACTAACAGGCACTCGACCTTGCGATCGCGCTGCCTCCGCAACCGCACGCTCAACGCCGCGATAAGGCCCAACGCAGGGTTAGAGGGGAGGAGCAATATTGTCTAGGTGACGGTGACCCTACGCCACCCGAACGCCGACGAGTTCGACGCGTATAAAGCCGCGGAGTACCGGTCGTACGTCGACCAGATCGTTGCCTCGGGAAGCATGACTCGTGAGGCAGCCGAGGAGAAGGCCCGACGCGAAGATGCTGAACTCCTTCCTGACGGGCTCGCCACTACCGGTCAATTGATCTTCAGGGTGGAGGCGGATGGGCAACCCGTTGGCTGGCTATGGATGGGACGCAACGGCCTGCACGCCCTGGCCCTCAACGTTTTTGGGCAGAACCTGGTTGCTCGAGCCCTCTACACTGGCCTGGGTTACCACGAAACGTCGGTGCAGATGCGAAAGGAGCTCTGACCGTCCCTCCGCGCCGGCGTCCTGGTTGAAAGCTGGCGGGCGAGCTGGAGGATGCGGCGGGCGAACTGGTAACTCCTCGACTGCGACGCGCGCGGGGCATGGCGGCGACTGCTTGACATTCGACCTGCCGATCGCGATGGCGGTCCTCTGTCTGGAGAACAGCAGCCTGCGGCTGACCGGCCACAGCTTCATCGGCGAGCCGGCGCTCGATGGGTCCGTCGCACGGGCCGGAGTCAGGTTGTCGCACCCGGCCAGTCCCACTCCACCGCGAGGATTCCGAGAGCGAGGGCGCGGCCTTGAAGTTCACCGTGGGGCATCGTCCGCCCGCTCGGTGCCGAGTGTCAGGTCCCTCAACAGGCCGAGCGCGCTCCGCGGACCAAGTCCCCGGGTATGGTGTCGCACCAAGACCATGAGCAGCGCGATCAACAGCAGCGCGCCACCGACCGCCCACCACTCCGCCGCCCCGATGTGCCCTTTGGGCAACTCAGGTGCCGGTTCCCAGGGTGGTGGCTGGTGGCGCTGCACCCTGGCCGTGGTGCTCGCCAGCACTAATCTCGCCGCGTACAGGAGGCACGCCGCCGGATGACCCCCCACGATCCGCGACGTGCCAGCATCAGCCGGGCGAACACCGGGCTGCAGGGACTGTGAACACCCCACGCCCGCGGCGCATCGGTCCCACCCTCATCGGTCTGGTCATTGTGAGGGCCTAGCTCTCACGATCGTGGTGGTCGTCGCCAAAACCCTGCTCAATCTGCTCGCGGTCGTGGTCGTGCTCGTCATTCTTCAGCTCGTTTGGCTGAGGATCAGGAGATGAGCGACACCAATGTCGGGGCGGAGCAGCCGCCTCCGCACGGAGAAGGAACCGGAGGACAGTCACGCTCGATAACCCCGGCAGCCATGCCGCCGTTTACAGTGCAGAGAATCGTCCGACGGGAGTTCCCGGGCGGAACGGAGCCTTCAACGCCGTCACTTCATTGGGTCCAAACGATGAGCCGCACGGACGACCTCGCCACCTTCGGCCGCGAGATCGCCGCCGCACAGGGCGTTCTCGACGTCCGCTCCCATGGGGACTGGCTCGCGTATGGCCAGGCGTGCCATGACGCGTTGGCGCGGCGCCGTCCGTTGCCCATTTTGCGGCCGGCGAGCCCGCCTCCCTCGCCCCCAAGATCGCCCTCCCTGAAGGGTGCTGCGCCGTCGACGGCCGCGCCTTGGCAGGTCGAGGCTCGGCGAGGCCGCAGTCGGCCGACTCAACGGAGGGCGACGAATATACGGCGCCCACGACCGACCGACCCCTCTCATCGGGAACCCGTCAGTTCGTCGGCAAAGGCTCGCCAGGTCGAAGCGCGTTTGCCGACGCGACATTCTTGGCTGCCAAACATCGTGTGGGGTCTCATGTGGCGCTACGGCGTCCTTGGGGCACTCGTGGTAGCCGCCCAACTTCAAGCACAGAAGCCGTGGCTGCTGATCGCAGGCGTGCTGCTTGGCGGACTGTTTTTGGGCCTCTGGCGGCGGCGTTGGACGCTGGCACGACTCTGGCGGACCGTGGTCGTCGCCGGCGGGGCTGTCTACATCGCGCCGCTGTTCTCTTTGTACCCAGACGCCCTGGTGGGTTCTATCGGTGCTCTGACACTGGCGCCCTTGGCGGCCACCTGGCGACGGCGCTAGAGGACCCACTCCAGGGCCGCTGCGCAGTCGGCATGCAACGCCGCGTCCAATGTTGAGCCCACCTCGGTCAAGTGGGGTCGTTGGGGTCGGCAGGGCTGGCTTGCACCGCTTGCAGCATCTGCGGTGTAACCGGCGTCATGTTCAACTGCACAGGTGAATGCGGCGCCTGCGAAAAGTCAAAGCTGTTCATGTAGTTGTAGGCACTGGAGTCCCAGGTCGTCCCCGTGATCGGCTGAATACCGAAGGCCGATTCGGTGAATGCCAGCACGGAGGCAAACGATGCCGTCGTGGAGTCCCGATGGCTGGACACGGGGTACGGGCTCACGATCAGCATCGGCACCCTGATTCCACGTCCGGCCGGAGGGGCGACATGGTCGTAGAAGCATCCGCAATCATCCCACGTGATGAAGATGGCGGTGGACGACCACTCAGGGCTGCTCTCGACCGCGTTGACCACGGAGCCGACCCAATTGTCGCCAACAGTCATGGAATCGCCGTTGTGCTGCGAGTCTATCTGGGTCGGCGTGATGACGGAGAAGTTCGGCAGTTTACCCGCCGCCGCATCGCTGGCAAATTGGGTAGTTGGCGCCATTCGCGACGGCGACCGGTTGAAACATCTCGCGAAAGTTGGGCAGATCGCCCAGCCGTACCCTGTCGCATTGCCGCTGTTGTCTCCCTGACCCCCTGTGCCACCGCCGGGCTGACCTCCGTACAGCATCCAGGTCAGCGTTGCTGTGTCGAGACTGTCCATGATCGTGGGGACGGGCGCCACCGGCGTCGGCCGGTAGGCGCCTCCGTTGGGGAGAGAGAGCGACGGATCGGGGACGCACGACGGCACTTGCGCCTGTTTTCCCTGCGGGCTCTGCCACGTGGTGTCACGGCCTGAATCACACCCCCATCCGTCCCCCAAAACGCCCTTGGTGCCCGGGTGGGGCGTGCCGCCTCCGATGAAGCCGTCGCTGGTTGCGGCCACCGCCTGGACGTGCATGCCCCAGGAGGAAACCGGTCCGTCCTCGAATGTGCGGTCAGAGACCACGTAGTTGTTGGCAAGCGTCGCCACGTTGTGTATGGCCGTCGACGACGCTGCGTACTGGGTGTAGCACTTGTACCCGGTTGTTTTTGTGCAACCCTGAAGCTGCGAGAAGCCGTCCATCTTCCCCCCGTCGATGGCGGTCGTCTGTGCTGAGCTGGAATGGATGACCTGAACCACATTGTCCGTGGCTACGGTCAGCGGAACTGAACCGCCTCCCTGAACCAACCCGCTCGTAGCCCCGTCGCAGCGGCCGCTTTGCGCACACCAGGCTCCAAGGACGTTATCGAAGGAGTGGTTCTCTTGGATGAGGAAGACTACATGCTGAATCGGTGTCGTAAATCCAGAGCCGTGCGCGGCAATGGCGGGAGACCCGGCCACCGCGATCAAAGCGATACCGAGGCTGACGAAGATGGGCAAACCTCGCCGCCGTGGGGTCGCACTCACACGGGCCCGGTTAACAGGCACGGATGAACGCATCAGCTTCAAGCCCTCCCACCTCCCTGCCGGCGATTGTACCAGACTAGGGTACCAACACGAAGTTCTGCGTCGTGGTCCCACCGGCGGTCACGGACACCTGCGCTGACTGCGACGTGTGGCCTGTCGCGGATGCCGTGACCGTGTACGTCCCGGGCGCGACATTGGTCATGGTGTAACCGCCGCTGCCGTTGGTTGTGATGCTGTTGCCGACACCGAAAAGTGCATGCAAATCACCATTGGCCGGATCGGAGGCGGCACCAAGGTATCCGAGGCCGTAAGCTTCCTCGACGGTGCGCACGGTGCCGTAGTGGTTGCCGGTTGCGGCAAAAGCTCCCTTGCCGCTGGCCGCGTTGGAGATGACCACCATCGGAACATGACCACCACCGTTGGTCTTGTCCCCGGTGAACTCGTCCATCGTGATGATCACCGTCGCGTTGCCGTTGGTGTACCAGGGCGAAGCCAGGATCGGAGCGATATTGGCATTTAGCCATGCGTCGCCGGCCGCCACCGTGGCGGGCGGGTGCATGTTGTGCGTCTCGTCCGGCCCCAGCCACACGAACGCAGGAGCACTGGAGCCGCTGAGGACGTTGACAGCTCCGCTGACGCCGGGGTACGGCACGTCCTGCGCGGCGCAGTTGATGTCGCTCTCGTAGGAGAACGGGTTGTGGGCCCGATCGTATGCCTTAGTACCGCTGGTGGCACAGGCGCTGGGCATCGACTCAAGCCATGCCACCCACGGGATGCCGGCGCTGTTGAGTTGACCTCCGAGCGACGGTGCGTATGGGCCCAAACAGCCGTCTGAGGTGCAAGCCTGCGTGCTGCCCGTGGTGGCCGCGAGGTAGTTCGGCAGGCTCGGATGGCGGACGCCGTACCAGTTGGTCGCCGAGGCGTACGAGTTGGCGAGCGAGCAGAGGTAGGGGTCGACCGTGCAGGAGCCGAGCGTCGCCGGGTAGCCCGCGTTCTCCAGCATGACCACCATGACGTGTGGCGTAGGCGGAGGCGGCCCTGCACCGCCGAAGGAGACGGTCGCCCCGGCGATCGCGGAACTGGTGACGGAGTCCGTCACCGTGCCGGTGATGGTTCCAGGTTGCGCTACCAACGCGAAGTCCTGGGTCGTGGTTGCCCCCGGCGCCACGCTGACGGGTGCGCTCTGCGTCGTGTAGCCGGGAGCGGACACGCTGACCGTGTAGCTCCCTTCCGGGACCATGTCGAGGGTGTACGTGCCGTCGGTGCCGGTGGTGGTGCTCCCGCTACCATCGGCACCGCCGTAGGAGATGGTCGCGCTGGAAATCGCGGCCGTGGTGACGGAGTCCGTCACCGTGCCGGTGATCCTCCCGGGCGGGGGTACCAAGGTGAAGCTCTGCGTCGTGGTCATGCCGGCGGTCACGGACACCTGCGCGGACTGCGACGTGTAGCCTGTCGCGGATGCCGTGACCGTGTACGTCCCGGGCGCGACATTGGTCATGGTGTAACCGCCGCTGCCGTTGGTTGTGGTACTGCCACCGCTGTATGACACGGTCGCGCCTGAGATCGGGGCCTGGGTGACCGAGTCGGTAACCGTGCCACTGATGGAACTGGCGGCCGCGCCGACCCTGAAGGTGGCGATTGCCCCTGTCCACGCCACAGAAGACGGGCTCAGGGTGGCCGAATAACTGCGCGGCCCCGTGGCCGTCAGCAGCTGCCACGCCGCCTGCTCACCGGCCGCGCTGCCGCTCACCGTCGACTGCTCGATCGCAGTCGTCGTGTAGCCCGCGGTCTGGCCGCTGGGAGTGACGCTGAGGTTCCAGCCGATGTCGCCGATGGCGATCTCGCTGGCCTGGGCGGTGGTAGCGGTGGTGCCCGTCGAGGCCGGTTGGGTGGTGCCGCTGTTCGTGGCGGTCGCGTCCAGCGCTGATGCCGAGGCACCGGTCACGTCGAGAACACTGAAAGCTATCGCCGAAGTCGCGGCCGAGGCTCCGCCCACCGTCACCGTGATGGTTTGAGAGCTGGCAATGCTCGCCGCATTCCCAACAGACCAGATCTCCCCGTCGACGTGTGATCCGCGAGTGACGCTCACGTCCCTGACCCAATGGTTCCCGGCCGTGTCGGTGACGCTGCTGACGGGCGCCAGGGCACTGGTATTGCGATCCCGGATCAGGGCGACGAGGAGGTCACCGGCGGTCGTGGCGGCGCTCGGCGATGCTGAGAGCGTGGCGCTGCCCTTCGCATTCTTCGCGCCAAATGACTGGGACACCCCAACC
>CATPBU010000261.1 GCA_955652455.1 Candidatus Dormiibacterota bacterium | reverse complement strand
GCTGTACGCCGTGGAGACGGTGCGCATGCTGCTCGACCGCGGCCTTCTGGTGCGGCAGGGCGGAGCGTATCGGACAAACGGTTCGCTGGAGTCGCTCGAGGTTCCGGAAAGCCTGCATGCACTGATCGCGGCGCGGCTGGACAGCCTTGGCACGACCGAACGGCAGCTTCTCCAAGACGCCGCGGTTCTCGGCAAGTCGTTCACCGCACACGCGCTCGGCGCGATCACTGCCGAACCGGCGGCCGAGGTTGAGGCCGTACTGACTGCGCTGGTGAACAAGGATCTTCTTGCCATCCAGTCCGACCCGCGTTCCCCCGAACGTGGGCAGTACCTGTTCGTCCAGGACCTGGTGCGGAGTGTGGCGTACGGAACGCTCGCGCGGCGCGAGCGCAAACTTCGACATCTCGCCGCGGCCGCGTACCTGGAGAGCGCGTGGTCCGAAGAGGAAGAGGTGGCCGAGGTGGTTGCGTCCCATCTCGTGGAGGCGCATGCGGCCGACCCGGAGGCAGGCGACGCGGCCGACATTCGAGAGCGAGCCCGGGTGGCCCTGGTGCGCGCTGGTGAGCACGCGGCGTCGCTGGCGGCGGCGCAGTCCGCGCAGCGCTACTACGAGCAGGCACTCGTACTGGCGGACGACGCCTCAGCGGGCGAACTCCATTCGCGCGCAGGAGACATGGCCTGGATGCAGGGCCATGTCGAGCGTGCGAGAACTCATTTCGAGCGGGCCGAGGAGCTCTTCGAAGCCCAGGGCAACCTCCACGCAGCGGCCGTGGCGCTGGCGAGGTCCGCCGGGACGCTGGCTGGCGAAGGCAAGATCGCCGAGGCGATCGAGGCCGCAGAGCGTGCGCTCGGCATGCTTTCCGCGGTCACCGCGGAGAGCCCACGATTGGCAGCCGACCGGGCAATGACGCTGGCACGCCTCGGCAGATCGCTGTATTTCCATGGCGAGCTCGAGCGTGGGATGGAGAGGACCGAGCAGGCACTCCAGGTCGCTGAATCAGAGGGTCTTGCAGAGGTTTTCACGATGGCGCTGGACACCAAGGCCTGCATTCTGGCGGCGCACGGGCGTCTTGACGAAGCAGAGGTGCTCGAACAGGCTGCTCTGAAGTCGGCGCTCGACAACAACCTGCCGCTGGTCGCAAGCGCCACCTACGGGAACGTCGGCGCGACGCTGGAAGAGAAGGAGCGCATCGAAGAGGCTCTGAGCCTCTACGAGGAGGGTGAGACGCTCGCGCGCCGCCTCGGTGACCGGCGGCGCGTCGTCGAGGTCACCCTGATACGCATCCCGGCGTTGTTGGAGCTGGGTCGATGGGACGAGTGCGCTTCCCTCTACGCGCACTACCTGGAGGTCGATGCGGCAGACATGCAGGGGTACATTGCAGGTCCGGGTGGCTCCGTGAACATGACCTGGCTATATGTCTGGCGCGGAGAGATCGATCGCGCACGCACATTGATCGCGGAGATCGGTCCGTTGCTCGAGGGGGTCCATACCGAAATGCGCGGCGACTTCCTGGCGGCGTCCGCTGTGCTGGCGAACGCGGATGGACGCCCGTCGGATGCACTGACCGCGGCTGAGACTGCGCTGCGCACCTGCCTGGAGCGCTCGTTTCCCATCCCTGCACGTAGGGCGCTGATCCAGGCGATCGACGCAGCGTTTGTCCTCGGGCGCGAGGAAAAGGTGCGCGAGTTGATCGATCTGGTAGGGCGTTACCACCGCCCCGGGCGCCAACCCGGCGTGGACGCGCACATCCTGCGCTGGCAAGGCCGGCTTGCTGAAGGTCATGGTGACGACGCCGAGGTTGCCGGCAACTTCGAGCGCGCCATCGATGCCTTCAGCTCACTGAACCGCCCGTTCTGGCTCGCGGTGACGCGTCTGGAGCTGGGCGAGTGGCTCGCCGCCCGCGGTCGTTCGGCTGAAGCGAGCGAGCAGCTCGATCAGGCGCGGATGACGTTCGAGGCGCTTCGAGCCGCTCCGTGGCTCCAACGGGCCGACGTGGCTGGCGGCTTTAGGCCGGCGGTCGCTGATTACACGACGCCGGCTGTATGACCTGACCGGGCGTAGCGCAACGCGGCCTGTCACTCCCGAGGCGACGGCTCAGGGTGACCTCCGCTGCGTGGGGCGGTCACGCTCCGACATCAGCCCGATCCGCCGACTGCGGTTGTGTTCGGCCGGCAAGGGCACCGCGCGGCGGTTCAGCCGCGTCACGACAAGGACCAGGGATGGAACCGACACCGCCATAACCCCGAGCCCGACGAAGAATGCCTGTGGCGTGTCGATGTGGCCGATCAGGAACGCGAAGTTCATGCCGAAGAAGCCGGTGAGAAAGGTGAGCGGGAGAAAGATGGTCGCGACAACGGTCAGTCGGCGGGTCTGCTCGCCGAGGCGGTTCGAGATCGACGTGAGGTAGGCGTCGAGGGAACTGCTCACGAGGTCGCGGGATGAGTCCACCTGCTCAGCGATTCGGACGGTGTGGTCATAGACGTCGCGAAGGAACAGCTGCGTCTCGTTGCCGATGCGTGGCGTCCGCGGGGATGTCAGCGACTGCAGTAGGTCGCGCTGCGGGCCGGTGACGCGCCGCAGCGTGAGGAGGTCGCGCTTGAGACCGAAGATGGTTCTCAACGTCTCGCGGTCAGGATGCTCCAGGACGGCATCCTCCACCGCTTCGATCTGCGCGCCGATGTGGTCGAGCAGCGGGAAGACGGAGTCGACCAGGCTGTCGCAGATGCGGTAGAAGACCATGTCGGGGCTGACCGCGCACATCTCCGGGCGCAGGTCGAGCTGCTTCTCCAGCGTCGCGATCGCCGGCATCGGATCTGTGGTCACAGTGACCAGATAGTCGTCCCCGATGAGGAAATGGACCTCGGCAAGTGCGATGCTCTCGTCGGGCAGCTTGATCGCCCCGAACAGGACGACGAACAGTTGGTCGCTGTAGTCATCGAGCTTGGGCCGCTGGTTGCTGTTGCGCAGGTCCTCGACCGCGAGTGGATGCACATGAAAGCGTGCCGCGATGGCAGCAATCTCGGCGTCGTCGGGGACCTCGCAGTGCACCCAGAGCACCTGGCCCGGTGATACCTGAACGTTCTTGAGATCGTCGACGGTGTGGACGTTATCGAGCAGGTGGCCGTCGAGGCGGGCGCGGATCACAGCACCGACGATGCTACCGAAGTGAGGTTAGGGTGTCTGGCCCGGTGCCAGAAGGGCGATCATTTTGGCGAGGCAGGTGGCCCGGCTGGCAGGTGATCTGGACTTCGAGAGAGGGAGGATCACAGCGTACCGGTCTGTTCAATTGACGATCCGTAGCAGGCCTTTGCCCGGTGGTTCTGTTCTAGCGCTGCGTGAGGTCGGGTGGGGTGGAGGCGCCTTCTTGTGATTCGCACGCGGCGTCCCATCGTCCATCTGCCTTGGCGGCCGAGATTTCTGCGAGACCGGATTCGTATCGTTGCGGACATGGAGACAGTGACCCTTGGTCGCGAAGGACCGCCGGTGAGCCGGATCGGTGTCGGGCTCGCCGCGACGGGTCGGCCGGCGTATATCACCACGACTCGCGGCGCCGACCTCGGCAGCGACCGGTCCGAAGAGGCTCTCCGCGAGCGCACGTTGCAGCTTCTCGATGCGGCATACGCTGCTGGCGTGCGCTACGTCGACGTCGCGCGATCGTACGGATCGGCAGAGGCGTTCCTCAGCGGTTGGCTGGCGAACAGAGATGACGTCGACGACCTCGTCGTCGGTTCCAAATGGGGTTACACATACGTCGGCGAGTGGGACATCACGGCGGCAGTGCAGGAGGTCAAGGATCTCACGCTGGCAACGTTCGAGCGGCAGTACGCTGAAACCACAGCCCTCCTCGGCGATCGGCTCCGCCTCTACCAGGTGCACTCTCTTACCCTGGAATCTGGTGCGCTCGACGACTCGGCGCTTCTGGAGGCCCTTGCCCGGCATCGCGATCAAGGCCTCCTCATCGGCATCACGACCACTGGCCCCAAGCAGGCTGACACCATCCGCCGGGCGCTCGACGTTCGCATCGACGGAGTTCCGCTCTTCTCTTCGGTACAGGCGACATGGAACCTGCTCGAGCCGTCAGCGGAGGCGGCGCTGAGCGAGGCGTCCGCCGCAGGATGGGCGGTGCTCGTCAAGGAGGCGCTGGCCAATGGGAGGCTCGCGCGTTACGGGGACGCCGGTGCCGCGGGCAGTCCGCTTGGTCAGGCCTCGGCCGCGGCGGGCGTGGCGCCCGACGTTCTGGCGATAGCAGCGGTACTCGCCCGCCCATGGCCGTCTCTGGTGCTTAGCGGCGCCGTGAATGTCGCGCAGCTCGAGAGCAACCTGCGCGCGGTGGGCACCGCGTTCGGCGACCTTCCAGATGTTGCGGAACCGGCCGCGCAATATTGGGCCACGAGGTCCGCGCGACCCTGGACGTAGCCTACCCGTGACGATTAGCGATGAGAGAACAGCGTCAGCGAGCTAATGCGCTGAGCGCCACATTGTGGTCACGACGGGACCGTTGCCTGGGTATGAGAACCCGCCCAACGACTCGAAGCCGACGCTCGCGTAGCGGCGGTTATTAGCCGGGTTCGACGACTCGAGGTACGCCGCGCAATGCTCGTCGTCGATCACCGCGAGGTCGTGGGCGAGAAGCCACATGCCGAGGCCCTGACCGCGGTGGTCGGGGTGGGTGCCGAGGAGCGACAGGTAATAGTGCGGCTCGCTCCGCGGGTGAGCGGTGTCGAAACGTCTCAGCAGTTCGTGGAAGTTGTCCTCTTCGGGACCGAGCCCGGCTGCCAGCTCGGACATCCGTTCCTCCTGCTGGGGCGACATCTCTGTCCCACCGGGCGGAATCCACAGCGACGTCGCTCCGCCGCCGTCCAGCAGCCACGTCCACGGGTACCTCAATGTCCCCTCGGCGAACAGGTGCCAGAACGGGCGGCGCTGCTCGAAGCTCAGCGGGCCCAGCGCGCGGCTCCACAGCGGATCGTTGGCGAACGCCAGCTCGACGATGGTGGTGACCGGCTCGATGTCCGCCGGCGTCGCCCGACGCGCGGAGAGCAGGCGGTCCATGTGAGGCAGGACTGTATCCGTCCGGGAACGCGAGAGCAAGGCGCCGCGAAACTACGTGGAGCTCGTCCCACAAGCGCGTATCGATGCAGCCGGCCGAACGGGGGACGTCGGCGGAGGCCGAAAGTCCCATCTGGCTGCCGCGTTGTCCGACCTCTACGCCGTCAACCTGTGGGTCGCCGCCTGCACTCTTACGCGCGCGCCTGACGGTTTCTGGGCGTCAGGGTCGCGTTCGGTCGATGAGGGCGATCAGGACGGCGATCACGGCGAGGATGAGCAGGATGTGGATGAAGAAGCCGGTAATGTGCACCACCACCAGACCGAGCAGCCAGAGGATGAGAAGAACGACGACAACCGTCCACAGGATCGAGGCCATCTGAGCGTCCTCCTGGCCGCCGCCTCAGCAGGGTGATCGACAGCGACGACCTTCCCATCATGCGCACCCCGTACCCGCCCTGACCACGACCGCGGAGCGCGGCGCTCCCGGCCCGGCTGGCGCTTACGGTTCTTAGGTTGGTAGTTGAACCCGCGCGTGAGTCACGGTTGTGTGGACTTCGACACCTGCACCGACCAAGATGGCGATGACCACGGCGATCATCAATGCCAGTCCGACAGCGAGTAGGAACGTAGTACGCGTACCCATATCCTAGATTGGCGCGGCGGTCGACGTTGGCTCGAGTCCCAACACACCCCGCCTCAAGGAGATTTGGAATCCATGGTCGGCTCCGCTGTCTAGTCGCTCGCCGAGCTGGGTTGACTGGCCGGACCAGGCCGGGTTGCAAAGAATCGCCGCCGACATGAATTCCCGGTACTTCTGAGAACCCAGAGCGCTTGGGCGGCACGTCACAGGCGCACGAGATTGGACAGCCAGCGGCTCGACGGGCATACTCGGTGCCCCAACGTCCGTGAAGGGGAGAGGGATTGGCAAATGCGACGTAGCCTGATCGCGGTAGGCATGGTTCCGGTCTTAGTCGCGTTGAACTCCGGCTCGGTCGCCGAGGCGGCCGCCCCGACCGGACAAAACGGGGTGGACACCCGCGTCAATGTGGGCAGCCCGCGTGGCCATTTCCCCCGCAACAAGCAGAACGAACCGGCCGTGTCCGTCGCGATCGACCCGACCCACCCCAACGT
>CATPBU010000260.1 GCA_955652455.1 Candidatus Dormiibacterota bacterium | reverse complement strand
GTCAGATCGACACCACGGCAGCGACATACCTGCGCCTGGCACGGGCTAAGACCGGAGCGCTGATCGGGGCGGCCCTCGAAGCAGGCGCGTTGATGAGTGGTGCCGATGCCCGCCGGGCGACGCAGCTCCGTCGCGCTGGCGTCGAGCTCGGCGTCGCATTCCAGATCCGTGACGATTGGCTCGGCACCTGGGGCGACAGTGAGGTCACGGGCAAGGGGTGCGGTGGTGACCTGGCGCGGCGCAAGCTCACCTACCCGGTGGTCGTTGGCCAGTCGCGGCTGCGCGGTGCGGCGCGGCGCGAGTTCCGGCGTCTGTACAGCCGCTCGGGTGGAGACGAGGACCGCATCCTCGCGCTCCTCGACGAGGCCGGGGCTGCGGACGCAGTCACCTTCGAGCTGATGCGCAGGCGCCGTTCGGCGCTGCAACTGATGGAGACCTGCGGGCTCGCCGACGATGCCGTCGACGACTTTCGTGAGATCGTCGATTTCATCGCCGAGCGGGCCGCTTGAGATGGCTCAGACCAGCCCAACGCCCGCGCCCATCGGTGTGCTGACGTCGACCCGCAAGGCTGAGCACCTGCGCATCAACCTCGAGGAGGACGTCGACGCGAAGGGCGTGCGCACCGGGTTCGAGTGCTACCGGTTCATGCACTGCGCGCTCCCTGAGATCGACCTCGCCGACGTCAGCACGGCCACCGAGGTTCTCGGCTGGCGCCTGGCATCGCCGCTGTTCATCTCGTGCATGACCGGTGGTACGGAGACCGCGCACAGGATCAACTGCGTGCTTGCCGAGACAGCTGAAGAGCTTGGCATCGCACTCGGCCTCGGCTCCGCGCGCGTGCTCCTCGAACGCCCCGAGGCGCTGCCGAGCTTCGCCATCCGTGACCTCGCCCCCTCGGTCCCCCTTTTCGCCAACCTCGGCGCCGTGCAGCTGAACCGCGGTGTCACCGGCTGCGACTGCCGCCGGCTGGTCGACATGCTCGGCGCCGATGCGCTGGTTTTGCACCTCAACGCGCTGCAGGAGGCGCTGCAGCCAGAAGGAGACACCTGCTTCAGTGGACTGCTCGAACGCATCGAGGCCGTGGCCGCCGAGCTCGATGTTCCCGTTGTGGTGAAGGAAGTAGGTTGGGGGATCGCCCCGGATCTCGTCACCGCCTTGTTTGAGGCGGGCGTTGCCGCCGTCGACGTGGCTGGAGCCGGAGGCACATCGTGGAGCGAGGTGGAGCGTCACCGCCTCGGTGCTGGCCCGGCGGCGCGCACTGCCGCGGCGTTTGCCGGCTGGGGCATCCCGACAGCGGTGGCCCTGACCCAGGCCCGAGCCGCAGCGCCGAACAGCGTCATCTTCGCGAGCGGCGGTCTTCGCAGTGGACTGGATGTGGCCATCGCCACAGCTCTCGGCGCGGACCTGGTGGGCGTGGCTGGGCCGTTCCTGCGCGCCGCCGCCGAGGGAACGCAGGCGTGCGCGGACCTCGGGCGCGAGTGGATTGATGTGCTCCGCATCGCAATGTTCTGCACCGGCTCCGCCGACCTGCAGTCGCTGCGAGCCGGTGCACGGCTGGTCAGGGATGATGGTGGCCCGGTGCCCGGTGGGGCCGACGGCGTCACGTTGGTAACCAGTCTCATCGAGACAATCTCCGACCTGCGCGGCACCCAGGTGACACGCTCCGCCGCACGGGGATGACGCTGCTCTCGCCAGCCCCGCCGCCGGCCGAGCTGGCCCATGCGGACGCTTTCTGCCGCCGGCTCGCCCGGCGCCACTACGAGAACTTCACAGTGGCCTCGGCGGTGCTGCCGGCCGAGCTGCGCGTTCATCTGGCGCGCATCTACGCGTACTGCCGCGTCACCGACGACCTCGGCGACGAAAGCCGTTCCGATGCGCGTCTGCACGCCTGGTGCAACGAGGTGGCCGCGGCACTGACAGGTGAGAGTGTGCCGAGCCATCCGGTGCTGCTCGCGCTCCGCGAGACGGTGACGGAGTGCTCCGTCCCAGTGCAGCCGTTCCTCGACCTGGTCAGTGCCAACCTGCAAGACCAGCGGGTGACGCGCTACCGCACCTGGACCGAGCTCGAAGCTTACTGCCAGCTTTCGGCCGCACCGGTGGGACGCATGGTGCTCGCCGTGCTTGGCATCCGCGGCTCGCGGGCGGAGCAGCTCTCCGACTCGGTCTGCATCGGTCTGCAGCTCGCCAACTTCGCCCAGGACGTGGCGGTTGACGCCCGCCTCGGCCGCTGTTACCTGCCCGAGGACGAGGTCGACGCGCTCGGGATTCACGGCGCCGTGCGCGCGATGTGTGAGCGCGCCGAGACCCTCCTCGACGAGGGGCGCGAGCTGGAGGCCATGACTGTGGGCCGCCTTCGCGCTCAGCTGGCCATGTACCGGCTAGGCGGCACGGCGATCCTCGACGCCATCCGGCGTGCCGCGTTCCGCACCGACGTCGTCCGGCCGCAGGTCAGCAGCGCGGTCAAGGCCAGGCTGGCCGCCGAGGCAATCGCGCTGCTGGCAGCCGACCACGACGGCGCGCCGGCGACGAGCCGCGGCATCGTCGAGGCTGCACGGGTCTGCCAGCGGTTGGCGCGACGCGACGCCGCCAACTTCTACTGGGGCTTCATCGCGCTGGCCCGGCCGCAGCGCACCGCCATCTATGCACTCTATGACTTTGCCCGCCAGGTGGACGACGCGGTCGATTCACCCGGTGTCACGGACCCACGGCCGAGGCTCGATGAGATGCGACTCCGAGTGCGTCGCGCGATTGCCGGTGAACCCGACGACGAGGTCACCACGGTGCTCTCCAGGGCGGTCGCTGCGTACCGCATCCCCCTGACCGAGATCGATGCCCTCATCGACGGCGTCGAGCGCGACCTCACCACGCTCCGTTACGCCAGCTGGGATGACCTTGCCGACTACTGCCGGCTGGTGGCGTCGACCGTCGGGCGGATGTGCGTGCGCATCTTCGGTTTCGACGACGACATCGCCCTGGCTCACGCGGACGACCTCGGGCTGGCCATGCAGCTGACCAACATCCTCAGGGACGTGCGCGGCGACCTCGAGCTGGGACGCGTCTACCTGCCGGCCGACGAGCTCGCCGCCTTCGGCATCGGCGCAGAGCAGCTCGGCGCCGGCGTGACGCCTGCCGGCTGGGACGAGTTCGTCCGATTCCAGGCTCAGCGCGCGCGCCGACTGTTCGCGTCGGGGCTCCGCGTCGAGCGTCACATCCCCCAGCGCGCCGGCATCTGCGTTCGGACGATGGCCGGGCTGTACCAGCGGATCCTGGCCGAGATCGAGCAGCACCCAGATCTTCCGCTGCAACGCCGCCTCTCACTGACCCCGGCGAGCAAGGCGGCCGTCCTGCTCAGGGCCGGGTTGCCCCGCGGCGGCCGTGCGCCCGGCGCTCCGAGCGCGCGGCGGGTGCTCGACTGATGCGCGTTGTTGTCGT
>CATPBU010000259.1 GCA_955652455.1 Candidatus Dormiibacterota bacterium | reverse complement strand
CGTTGCGCCCCGGACCACGAGTCCAGCCTACGCGGCGGGTGCGAAGTCGATGGATGCACGTGCCCCTTCGCTGAGACAACAGCCTTTGCGCGGTCGGTCGAGTTCGCGCTACGATCAACTCGTATTCGGCAGGCCCGTTTCAGTGCTTACAAAACAGCTGCTCTACCACTGAGCTACGCCGGCAAGGCGGCTGGCACCGTAGCACAGCCGCTCCCCAACCGCCGTCAGCCGGTATCAGGCGCGTCAGGGTCATGCTCTTGCGGGAGCACATCCTGCGGCCGTCGCAGCCGGTCGAGTTGTTGGCGGGTCAAGGGATCGAGGCGGTCCTCGAAGCGATTGGCGAAGCCGGCCTCGCGACGGCGTCGAGCGCTCTGTTCACCCGTCTGCGCGTGCGCGCCCAGGACCACCTGTCGCAGCGCCTCGGCGCCGATCACCCCGGCGCCCATGCCCATGACGAGGTCACGCTGCAGGCGGTCGCCGGTGGCAACGGTGACCAGACCGGCATCCCCACGATGCTTCGCGATCGAAACGCGTCGTTCAATGACATGGTCGGCGGTCTGCGCCTTGCTGCCGAACAGCACCGTGACTCCGTCAATGACCTCGCCTCCGCCGTGGTCACGCGCGCGGCCGTGGGCATCGAACACCACCGTGACCCGTTCGCCAGTCGCGGCCGCGTACTCGCCCAGCATGACGATGAGACGGTGGCGAGCCTGGTGGGCGTGGCCGGCCTTGATGATCGGCGCCAGCTCGGGCCACGCGTGGATGACGTTGTAGCCGTCAACGATCAGCTCGTTCACGCGGACTGCCACTCATCCACGCGGCGCGAAGCCGCGC
The DNA here is from genome assembly GCA_955652455.1 of Candidatus Dormiibacterota bacterium. Next base: position 2,058 of record CATPBU010000259.1, on the reverse strand, counting down.
TGCCGCGCCACCTCATACAGCAGCACGGCGGCGGCCGCGCCTGCGTTCAACGACGACACGTGTCCGGACAGCGGCAGGGAGACCACCGCATCGCACTTCCGCCTGGTCAGCGGCCTTATCCCCTCCCCTTCCGCGCCGACCACAACGGCAACCGGCACCGTGTAGTCGAACCGGTCATAGCGGGTGTCGCCGTCAGCCGCCAGGCCGACGATCCACAGCCCCGATCCCTGCATCAGGTCGATCGCGTGGACCAGGTTGGTGACAGTTGCGACGGGAACGTGCTCGGTTGCGCCCGCTGATGCCTTGGCTGCCGCCGCCGTGACTCCGGCTGCACGATGGCGCGGCAGCACGATGCCGTCGGCGCCCACCGCATCCGCGGTTCTGGTGATCGCTCCGAGGTTCTGCGGGTCCTGAATGCCGTCTAGGACCACCAAGAGTTGCGGCGGGCGCGATTTCGCCAGCAGGTCCTCGATGGCCAGCGACGGGCGACCGTGGAAGTAGCCCGCAATGCCCTGGTGGTGCTCGGTGTGCGCAATGTCGTCGAGCCGGTGCCGCGGGCTCTCCTCCACGGGGATGGCGCGATCGCGGGCCAGGGTGAGGATCTCAGCGAGCCGATCCTCATGCGGGATGCCCGTGGCGATCACCAACTTGCGCGCGGCGCGACCGGAGCGGAGTGCTTCGAGCACAGGGTTGCGCCCGTAGAGGATGTCCACCTGCCGAGTATCGTCGACGGCCAGATCGCACCTGGTGGCTGATCCGGCTACTTGTGCCCGCGTGAGACGACGGCGGATGATCGGCTGGCGCCGCGTGCGGCGCTGATCACGCCATCGGGTCAGCCGTAGGCGGGTTGCGTCCTGGGCAGTAGCGACATCAGCAGCACGCCGCCGTAAGCGACGTCGAAGACCAGGGTCGCCAGCCCGAGGAACCCGACCCCGCCCGACTTTGTCGCGAGGCCGATCTGTGAGATCGCGCTGAGCAGTGCCAGCCCGTCGAGCACCAGGAAGATCACTCGCGCCGCGGTGTACTGGGTGAGCCAGGCGAAGAGTGCCATGAATGCTCCGACCACCATCGCAGCGATGGCGAAGGCCGGGCCGATGTCAAAGGTTTGAATGGTGGTGAAGCCGGTGTTCGGGTCGGTGATCGGCACATTGATGTGCTGGACGACCAGCCCGATCACGATGAGCGCGACCACAAGGAGAATGCCGTACCCGATGGTGAACCAACGAGCCACCGCGATCCAGTCGGTCCCGACGTTGGGTTGGAAGCCGCGAAGCGCCGCCTCGGGGATACCCCGCGTCGACATGGCGACGCCCGGCGCATACCCGTAGGGCCCCGGAGGAGGCGGCGGGGGCGGCGGCGCCGCCAGGGCTGCATTGAGAGTTTGGCCGTCGGGAAGGATCAGCGCGGCACCACAGCGGCGGCAGGTGGTCCGTGTGCCAAGTTCGGTCCAGACCCAGCAGTTTGGACAACATACATTCGCTGGCATTCGGTGATTGTCAGCAAGCCGGCGACGTGCGACCGCCGCGTCATCGATCAGCGGCGGTCCCGTCACCTCATCGCCAATTCACACCAAACCTGCCTTTGACCACTACCATCGCGCTCAGCGGCAGCAGCCGCGCAGATTTGGAGGGCGCCACCGGATGAACTCGCTGGAACCAGAAATCACCTGTCGGCTCGGCAGGGACGGCCGTATACTCGGCGCGAATTCTCCGGCACACGCCACGAGGAGGGACGATCTTGCCTGACATCGGTGGACGAAAGCTCAGCAATGGCGACACCATCATCGGCGGCGGCCTCATCGTGGGATTGATTGCCGTCTTCCTCCCCTGGTACAGCGCGAGCTTCAACTGCGGTGGCATCCCTGGGTGCGGCGGCTTCAGCACATCCAGCTCCGTCGGCGCGCTCAGCTTCTGGACCGGGTGGTTGTTCTTCCTCGCCGTGCTGGCAGGGCTGGCGCTGTACATCATTCGCACGTTCGTCGCAACGGTGACGCTGCCGACAATGCCCCAGCCTGACCCCGTGCTCTACATGATCGTCGGAGCATTCATGCTCCTGATG
>CATPBU010000258.1 GCA_955652455.1 Candidatus Dormiibacterota bacterium | reverse complement strand
TCGTCGTAGAGCATGGTCCGAGTTTGGTGCACCCAGCTCGCCAGGCCATCGGCCCCAGCCACACAAATTCACATCAATTTTTGGCCATGGCGTCCATAATGGCCCCAATGTCGAGGATTGGACGGCCACCGGTCCGCGCAACAGGCGACAGATGGGCCACCACGGCCACACTGCCGCCTGAGATCACCGCCCATCTCCTCGCCGACGTCGACATCATCGCCCGCCGCATGACCCGGCGGATCGCAGCCGAGATCAACCTGCCGGCGCAGTTCCGCACCATCGGCTACCTGCGCCTCGTCACCAGCGCGTGCCGCGACGCGCTTCGAACCCTGGTACGGCTACTGCGCGATGGACGCGGGCTGCGCACCGCCGATCTGCAGCGCCTCGGCAACATGGGGGCGCAGCAGGCGGAGATGGGCGTGCCCCTCGAAGTGCTCCTCGCCGCCTACCGGCTGGCGGCACGTGTGGTCTGGCGCGAGCTCATCGGCGAGTCCGCCGGGCTGGAGGCCCTTCCCCGTGCCACCGTCATCGCGGTCACCGGCCAGGTCCTGGAATACCTGGACGAGATCAGCGGGGCGGTGGGCTCTGCATACCTCGAGACCCGCGAGCGGCTGATGCGCCGGCGCGACCTCGACCGCGACCGGCTGCTGCAACGGCTCGTCGCCGGCGACGCGACCCCGGAGTTTCGCCGGCTCGCCGCTGCCGCCGAGCTCGATCTCCAGCCGCCCTACCGGGTGCTGGCTTGCGTGGTCGATTCCGCAGCGGCCGAGGGAGCCCTCGAGCGCGCACTACGGGCCCGCAGCGTCCTTCTGGTCGCTGATCAGCCCAGGACCTGGATCGCTCTGGTGCCTGGTCGCGAAGCAGTGGCCGTTGTGCTCGAGGACGTCGAGCGCTCCCTCCCCCATCCGGCTGCGGTCGTCTGGGGGATCGGCCCGGTTGCCACGGCCCTGGACGACGTCGCCGAGAGCGCACGACGCGCCCGCGAAGCCCTGCACGTTGGTCTGCGACTTGATCCCACCGAACGGGTTTGGGATGAAGCCGCCGTCGGCATCTTCGCCACCCTCGCCACCGACCCGGCGGCCATGGCGCGGTACGTGGAGCATGTCCTGGGTCGCGTCCTGGCGGTGCCCCAAGCGCGGGGCGCACCCCTGTTGGACACGCTCGAGGCATTGCTGGCGACCCCCAGCCTCAAAGAGGCCGCGAGCTCGCTGGGGCTGCATCGCCACACCATCGTGTACCGCACCCGGCGGCTGGCGGAGCTGGGCGTCGACCTCGAGGCCCCGTCGGCCCGACACCGCCTGTGGCTCGCGATTCAGTGCCTTCGACTCCTCAACGCTGGTGAGGCGGGCCAACCCAGCGCCGCACCTCCCTCATGAGCCGCATCCCTACCGCCGAGGACTTCGCGGTGCTCGGCCTCCGTCCGGGAGCCGGCGACGACGAGATCCGCGCCGCTTACCGGCGCCTGGCCAAGATCCACCACCCGGATCGCAACCCCGGCGACGCCACTGCTCTGGAGACCTTTCGCCGGATAACTGACAGCTACGCCGCCTTGCGTGAACGAGGCCAGCGTGCCTCGAGCGCGCCCCGACCGTTTCCGCTGTCGGCGGCACACGCCGCCCGGCGGCGGGCCTCCTCTCGACGCGGCACCGGATCGGCGGGGACGCGGCTGGCCGACATCCCTGTGGGAGGCGCGGTGTGGATTGACAGCAGCGCCCTCCTGGTGGCGCCCGATCGCACCGCTGCGCTGCAGCCCGCGGCAACCGGCGCCGCCTTCCCCACGGCGGAAAGGGTCATCCGCGTCGAGCGGAGGGCCGATGGCCTCCACGTGTTCATGCCTCCGCAGCCATCAGCCCGGTGGGCGGTCGGCAGCCAGGCAGAGACCGAGGGTCTGGCGGTGGCAGCCCTCTGGGTCGGCGAGCGCCAGGACGGATCTGACGGGTCGCCGGCCGGAGCACAGCTGCCGCTGCGCCTGATCGGCAATACCATCGGTGAGATGGAGCCGGGCGATCGGGGGTGGACCCCCGCCGGTGCGCTGGCGGTCGACGCCGACGGCGTGTGGAGCCTCGACCTGGCTCAGCCGGTGAGCCCGGGCCCGCACCGTGATGCGCGATTGCGCGTCCTTCGTGACCTCGACGGCTTCCGGGTTCACGCTGACCTGCCGGCTTCCGAGTGGTCGCCGAGCGCGAGCCCGGGAGACGACGGCCGGGCAGCGATTGTCGACGCGATCCTGGCCGGGATCCGCTACCCACAGCCGCCGCTGTCAGCCTGACAGCAACCGCTCACTTGGCGACGAGCGCGCCACCCTCCGCTTCGCGTGCCAGCATGAAGAGCAGGTCAGAACAGCGATTGAGATAGCGGAGCACGTCGGCGTTGGCGAGGCCGCCCGACCGTTCCAGGGTCACCGTGCGGCGCTCTGCACGTCGCACGAACGTTCGCGCCAGATCGATGGCGGCCGCCATCGGAGTGCCGCCAGGGATCACGAAACCCTTGGGCAGCTCGATGCGCGCTTCAAGGTCGCCCACCTCGCGGTCGAGCGCCTCAACCATGGCCGGGCTGACGGTGGCGAAGTGCTTCTCCAGCTTGTCGCGGTCCGGCGTCGCCGTGGCCAGCTCCGCACCGACTGTGAACAGGTCCCGCTGCAGGTCGAGAAGCCGGCCTGCCCGCGAAGCGTCCGGGCAGAGGGCGCGCGCCAGGCCGAGAGCCGAGATCGCCTCGTCGAGCGCCCCGTACGCCTCGGTGTGAAGATCGTCTTTGGGAACTCGACCGCCGTAGAGGAGGCTGGTCTCGCCGCCGTCGCCCTGGCGCGTGACGATGCTCACGCCACCCAGCCGCCATCCGCCGAGGCCTCGGCCATGACCTCCAGGGCGATATCCTCGTGGCCGCGGGCGCGCTCCTCCACCCACTTGCTGGCGGCCAGTGTCGCGGTGGTGGCATCGCCGACGGCGGTGGTGATCTGGCGGGTCAGCTGAGCGCGGACGTCACCGGCGGCGAAGATGCCCGGCACGCTGGTCATCATCGTCATCGGGTCGGTGACGTAATAGCCACCGTGGTCGTGGGCGACATGGGTGTCGATCAGGGTCGTGTTGGGGATGAACCCGACGAAGATGAACACGCCGCCGACGTCGAGCCGCGACCGCACGCCGCTGGCGGTGTCGCGCAGCTCCAGGTGGCTCACCTTGTGCTCGCCCTCGATCGATTCGACCACCTTGTTGACCAGGATCTCGATCTTGGGGTGGTCGCGCGCCTCCTCGATCAGGATGGGCTGTGCCCGGAACTTCTCGCGACGATGGATCAGCGTCACCTTGGTTGCATAGCGGGTCAGGAAGACGGCCTCCTCGACGGCGGCGTCGCCGCCTCCGACCACGGCGAGCTGCAGGTCCTGGAAGAAGGCCCCGTCACACACCGCGCAATAGGAGACGCCCCGCCCCGCCAGCTCGACCTCGCCGGGCACGCCGAGCTTGCGCGGGTTGCCACCTGCGGTGATGATCACCGCCGGTGCGCGGTACTCGCCAGCCGCGGTCTCGACGACTTTCATCCCATCTGCCTCGATGCGGATGCGGTGCGCCGGTGAATAGACCATCTCCGTGCCGAAATGCTCCGCCTGGGCCAGCATGGCGGCGGCAAGCTCACCACCGAGGATGCTCTTGAAGCCTGGATAGTCCTCGATCAGCTCGGTGTTGAGCAGCTGTCCCCCGGGAGCCTTGGCCTCGATGACCACGGCCCGGACCTTGTTGCGGCCCGCATAGAGGGCGGCGGTCAGGCCGGCCGGACCGGCGCCGATGATGGCGATGTCGTATTCGTTCACGATGTCTTCACCGTACCCGATCGCGGCTTCTCTGAAGCGGTCACGCGTTGGTCACCTGGCGGCGAAGCTCCTCAACTCGGGAAGCACGCGGCTCAGCTGGATCGCGTAGGCCTCGGTGGTCGACTTGCTGGCGAGCGTCAGGATGCCGACCACCCGACCACTGCCGTCGAGGACCGGCCCGCCGCTGTTGCCCGCGTAGATCGTCTGGCCGTCAAGGACCAGCATGTCGTGGTAATCGGTGGTGACCGGCGGCTGTCCCGTGGTGGTGTCCCCGGTGACGGGAACGTCCGCCTGCACGCTGGTCGCGGACTCGTCGGTGATATCGCCGTGCCCGGTGGCGTGGCTGCTGGCGATGACCACCACCGGCTGGGGCAGGCCGCTGAGCAGCGTCGTCAGCGGCGGCAGCGGCGCGCCGGAAAAGCCATCGCGGCTGCGCACCACGGCGATGTCGAGGTCGCGGTCGACGCCGACGACGGTGCCCACGTGTGACGAACCGTCGCGGCCGCGGATGCGCACCGCCAGCTGTCCCTGGACGACATGCGCGTTGGTGACGAAGTCGCCCTTGGCGTCGATGAGCCACCCGGTGCCCAACCCCTCGTCCTTGCTCCCCAGGGCCTCGATGGTCACGGTCCCGCCCAGCACCGCACGCGCGATGTCATCGATCGAGAGAGCCGGCGTCGGGACAACCTCGGTGGCCACCGGAGGGTGCGCCGCCGGCGCCGTGCGCGCAACCTCGGTCCGGTTGACCGTGGCCAGGAAGGCAACGATTCCGACGAGCAGGACGGAGGCGGCGGCGGTGACCAGGCGGACCGAAGACGAGGTGAGCGCCGGCCGACGAGGTGCCACGAGCGGGAATTGTGCGTGACAGTGCGCCCGCCACGGGTTGACCTGTCCGCGCCGACCGCTCCTAGGCGGTGCCCACCGTCGGGTCGAGAAGGCCGGACTCGGCCAGGCGGCGCAGCGCGTGCGCTCGGTGCGAAACCCGGTCCTTGGCGTCGGCGCCGGCTTCGCCGAAGGTCACGCCGAGGTCGTCGCTGAGGAAGATGGGGTCGTAGCCGAAGCCGTTGCTGCCGCGCGGCTCGACGATGGTGCCGTGACACTCGCCGTGGGCGATGACGGGTTCGGCGCCGGGGCGGCACAGGGCGACGGCACAGACGTAGCGCGCGTGACGGTCGTCCGGGGTCCGCCGGTTGACATCTTCGAGCAACGCCAGCATTCGCTGCTGGTCGGTGGCACCAGGGCCGCGCCATCTTGCTGATTCCGGCCCGGGCCAACCGTGCAGTGCTTCGATCTCGATGCCACTGTCATCGCCGAGCGCAGGTAGCCCCAGGGCGGAGCTGACCGCGGCCGCCTTGGCCAACGCATTGTCCGCGTACTTCGGTCCGGGCTCATCGATCTCGGTCCTGTATCCAACCTGCTCGAGCGAGCGCACCAGCCAAGGGAAGTGGTCGAGCAGGCGCTGGAATTCGGTGAACTTGGCCGCACTGTTGGTGGCGATGACGAGCTGGTGGCCTGCTGAGTCGCGCGCCACCTCGGGGCTCACGCTCCGCCGAGCGCCTCCGCCTGGATGCCGAACAGGGCCTGCATCCCCGTTGCGGCGAGCTCGAGCATGCTGTCCATCTCGGTGCGCGAGAATGGTTCGAGCTCGGCGCTGCCCTGCAACTCGATGAACCGACCGTCGCCGCTGCCGACGCAGTTCATGTCGGTGTCCGCGGCGGAATCCTCGAGATAGTTGAGGTCGAGGCGGGGCTCGCCGGCGATGATGCCCGCGCTCACGGCGGCGACCTGCCAGCGCAGCGGATCCAGCTTCACCAATCCCGCCGCGCGCAGCTTGGCTATGGCCAGCGCAAGCGCGACGTACCCTCCGGTGATCGATGCCGTCCGCGTGCCACCGTCGGCGACGAGCACGTCGCAGTCGATGAAGATGCTGCGCTCGCCGAGCAGAGAGAAATCGACGGCCGCGCGCAGGCTGCGGCCGATCAGCCGCTGGATCTCCTGCACCCTGCCGTCGACACGGCCCCTGCGCCCGTCGCGCTCGGTGCGCGTCATCGTGCTGCGCGGCAGCATTGCGTACTCAGCGGTGACCCAGCCCCGTCCGCTGCCTTTGCGGAACGGGGGCACGCGCTCTTCAACGCTGGCCGCGCAGAGGACCCGGGTGTCGCCGACTGTGATCAGCGCACTGCCCTCGGCGTATGGCAGCGGGTTGAGCTCGATCGACGTGGGACGGAGCTGGTCAGGGGCGCGGCCATCAGGACGCATGGCCACGCAGTGTAGTGACCGCGCCATCGCGGGCAGGTCAGGACGTCAGCGCTTGAGCGCCTTGTCGAGGATGAGGATCGACGCCTCGAAGAAGAGGATCAGCGGGATGAACAGCGCCGTTGGCGTGTAGGGGTCGGCGCCCGGAGTGACGATCAGCGCGGCGAGGATGATGCCCACCCAGATCACCTTGCGTTGTGAACGTAACTTACGCGACGAGGTGATGCCGAGCATGCCCAGCAGGATGATCACCACCGGCAGCTCGAAGGTCACGCCGAAGGCGATGATGAGCAGCAGCAGGAAGGACAGGTAGGAGTTGATGTCCGGCAGGTAGATCGCGCTGCTACCCAGGAACGTCGCCAGGAAGTTGAGCCCGATCGGCATCACGAAGTAGGCGAAGGCCGTGCCCGCGGCGAAGAGCAGGAACGCCGAGGCGATGAACGGCCCGACGAACTTCCTCTCCACGGGACGCAGACCCGGAGCGACGAAGCCCCAGAGCTGCCATAGGATGACCGGAAGGGCGCCGATGATGCCGACGATCGCCGAGATCTTGATCGGGATGGTCAGTCCCTCGGTGGGACTGGTGAAGATCGCGGTCGATGTGAGGTGGTTGGTCTTGCTGAGCACCGTGGTGAGCGGGTGCAGCAGGAACGCGAAGATTGCCCCGTGGAAGACGAAGGCCGCCACGGTGGCGACCAGCCAGGCGATCGCCGAGATGATCAGGACGCGCCGGAGCTCCTCGAGATGCTCGACGATGGTCATGCGGCTCTCGTCGCCCGCCACTCCCTGCACCTCTCAACGCCTCGGTGAGAAGGCGGTCACTCAGCTCGTAGCGCTGGAGTCGCCCTCGCCGGCAACATGATCCGCAGGCTTCGTCACCGCGCCGCCGCCCACAGGAGTCGGCTGCGCCACGGTGACGGGAGTCGACAGCGGGACCGGCGTCGTCACCGCGGCGGGCTCCGTCGTGTCCGGCTTGGTGGCCTTGGAGAACTCCTCCTTGGTCTCCGCCGACGCCTTGCGGAACTCGCGGATGGCGCGACCCACGCCCGCACCGACGTCCGGAAGCTTGCCGGGTCCCCAGATGATCAGCACGATGATGAGAAGGATGGCGATGAGCCATAGGTGACCGCCGTTGATGAACGGCATCTGGGTGAACCTCCGTTGTGTCACCGGCCGGTACCACCGTCCGGGGCCTCTCCCGAGGCGTGTTCCTACTCTAGCATCGCATCTAGCGATTCCCTGAGGTCTCGCTGAGACGCCGCTCGGCCAGGCCGGCGGCAAAGCCCTCAACGGCGCGGTCGATGTCGGCCGTCAGATGGGCGGTCGAGATGAACCCCGCCTCGAACTGCGAGGGCGGCCACAGCGCCCCACACCGTCGCCACGCCCGATGGACATGCGAGAACGCGACCGTGTCCGCCATGGTTGCCGCAGCGTAGTCGTCGACGGCGGCAACGCCGATGAACGGGGTGAGCATGCTGCCGGCTCGATTCACCGCACAGGCCACTCCGGCGTCGGCGGCAACCTGCGCCAGGCCGCGGGCCAGGGCCGCCCCGAGGACATCGAGCTGCACGTAGGCGTCACCTACCCTGAGCTGGTCGAGGACAGCGCACCCTGCGGCCATGGCCAGGGGGTTCCCCGACAGCGTCCCGGCCTGGTAGACGTCGCCGGCGGGAGCAAGCCGCTCCATCAACGCCCGCGGTCCGCCGAACGCGCCAACCGGCAGGCCGCCCCCGATCACCTTGCCGAGGCAGGTCAGATCGGGGCGAACCGAGTACACCTGCTGGGCACCCCCGTAGGCCACCCGGAATCCGGTCATCACCTCGTCGAAGATCAGCAGCACTCCGTGGCGGGCCGTCAGCGCCCGCAGCGCGCCCAGGTATCCGGGCGCGGGGATCACGCAGCCCATGTTGCCCGCCACCGGTTCGACGATCAGCGCGGCGATGCGTTCGCCCTCGGTGTCGAAAACGGCCGCCACCGCGGCCACGTCGTTGTACGGCACCACGATTGTGTCGGCGACCGCCGCCAGCGGCACCCCGGGCGAGCCGGGGAGGCCAAGGGTGGCCACGCCGGAACCGGCCGCCGCCAGGAACGCGTCCGCGTGGCCATGGTAGCCGCCGGCGCACTTCACCACCCGGTCGCGTCCAGTCACGGCGCGGGCCAGCCGTAGTGCCGACATGGTCGCCTCTGTCCCCGAATTGACGAAGCGCACCATCTCGATCGACGGCAGCGCTGCGATGATCCGCTCCGCCAGCTCGACCTCGAGCGCGGTGGTGGCGCCGAATGCGGTGCCCCGCCCGGCCTGTTCGCTCAACGCGGCCACCACCGCGGGATGACCGTGGCCGAGGATGTGCGGACCGTACGCGAGGATGAAGTCCGCGTAGTCGACGCCGTCCTCGTCAACCAGGTGCGCGCCGCTGGCGCGGGCGATGACCGGCGCGTCCCCGCCGACCGCTGTAAACGCCCGCACCGGGCTGCTGACTCCTCCGGGCAGCACCCGTTGGGCCCGCTCGCGCCACTCCGCTGAACTCATCTGGACGTCGTGTCCATCACTGCTGCTGGGTGACCGTCACGCTCTGCATGACGTCGCCCTGCTTGATGGCGATCGCGACCTCGATGCCGGATGCGACGTTGCCGAAGAGGTTGTAGAGGGGCCGCAGCTTGGTGGTGTCGTCGACGATGCAGATGAAGAACTGCGAGCCGTTGGTATTGACGCCGCTGTTGGCCATGGCGACGGCACCCTGCGTGTACTGCGCGAGAACCGGCTCGTCGTTGAACTTGTAACCCGGGCCGCCATTGCCGTTACCTAGAGGGTCGCCTCCCTGCACGACGAAGCTGGCCACGACGCGGTGAAACGTGAGGCCATCGAAGAAGTGGTTGCGCGTCAGGACCACGAAGTTGTTGACCGTCTTGGGCGCCAGGTTGGGCTGCAGGCAGATCACGATGTTGCCGCGGGCAGTCTTGATGGTGGCCTCGTAGAGCTTGACTGTGTCGATCTGCATCGCCGGTGCCGCGCTGTAGACGTGCGGGTTGGCCGGCTCGCCCAACGGTGGCAGCGGCGCACCGAAGGTTGCGGTGCTGCAGTTGGCGAATGCCACCGGGGACGGTGAGGCGCTGCCCCCCGCCGTCGCCGAGGCCGACGCTGACACCGCGCTCGACGGCGTGCCCACCGAGTTCGCCTTGTCGATGAAGACGATGGCCACGACCAGGGCACCGATGAGCAGCGCACCCACGGCCAGAGAGAACGGCAGCCGCGGCTGCGGGCTGGGCGTTCGGTCAGACACTAGCCCTCTCCTCCCGGATCCACCGCGCCGCGCAGCGCGCGTCGTAGGTGATGACAAGGTCCGCGCCCGCACGGCGGATGGCAGTGAGCGCTTCGAGCACGGCCGCTCGTTCGTCGAACGCCCCCGCCGCTGCCGCGGCGTGGAGCATCGCGTATTCGCCGCTGACGCAGTAGGCGGCCAGCGGCAGGTCAGTGGCGTCGCGGACCCTGGCGACGACGTCCAGCGCCGTCAGCGCCGGTTTGACCATCAGCATGTCGGCGCCCTCGTCCGCGTCGATGAGGGCCTCGCGCACCGCCTCGCGCTGGTTGGCGACGTCCATCTGGTAGCTATGCCGGTCGCCGGAGCGGGGTGCGCAGTCCGCGGCGTCGCGGAAGGGACCGTACATCACAGAGGCGAACTTGGCGCTGTAGGCGAGCACCGCGGTGTCGATGAACCCGTTGTCGTCGAGCGCCTGCCGGATCGCGGCCACCTGCCCGTCCATCATTCCGCTGGGGGCGATGATGTCCGCGCCTGCCGCCGCCTGGGCAACCGCGATGCGGCCGTACAGCTCGAGAGTGGCGTCGTTGTCGATGCTGCCGTCGCCGCGGAGTAGTCCGCAATGACCGTGGTCGGTGTACTCGTCGAGGCAGCAGTCGGCGATGAGGACCGCATCGCCGCCGTGGCTGCGGCGCAGGCTGCGCAGCGCGCTCTGCACGATGCCGTTGTCGTCCCAGGCCTGTGAGCCGTTGCCGTCCTTGTGCGCGGGAACACCAAAGAGGATCACTGCCCCGCAACCCGCGGTCAGCGCGTCGTCCACCGCCGCGGTGAGGGACTCGATCGTCTCCTGTTGTTGACCGGGCATCGACGGGATCGGCACCGGGGCGTCGATCCCCTCGCGCACGAATGCCGGGTGGATGAGGTCACCCGGTG
>CATPBU010000257.1 GCA_955652455.1 Candidatus Dormiibacterota bacterium | reverse complement strand
TCTTGCCGGCCCCGTTGGGGCCGATCAGGCCGGTGATCTGGCCCTCAGCTGCTGTGAAGGAGCAGGACTCCACGGCGTAGACGCCGCCGAAGTGCTTGGCCAACCCGACAACCTCGAGGAGGGCGGTCATGCCGTGCCCGGGTCGAACGCCGGCCCGGTGACCGGCTGCGGACCGGCGACGGCCTCCGCCTCCCTGCCGCTGCTACCCGGGGGATTGCGGTCGCGCATGCGCCGCTCGGGGAGGATGCCCTGGGGGCGGAAGCGGATGAACAGGATCAGGACGACGCCGGTGAGGATGAGCCGAAACGCTGGCGCCCAGGCGGGGTGGCCAGGGACTTCGGGCAGGTAGCGGGTGGCCTCCTGCAGCCCCATCACCATGACGACGACACCAAGAATGACTCCGCGCGTGCTGCCGCGACCGCCGACGAGGACAGCCGCGTAGAGGGTGATCGTCTCCAGCGGGCTCCACGCAGAGGGGTTGAACGCGGTGATGTAACCGGCGAAGAGCCCACCTGCGAAACCGCCAAGGCCGGCACCGATCACGTATGCCTTGAGCTTGAGGCTGTAGATGTCGCGACCGAAAACGGCGGCTGCGCGCTCGTCCTCGCGGACGGTGCGAAGAGCCAGGCCGAAGCGGCTGCTGGAGAGACGGGTGACGCCGACCAGCACGATGGCGAGCATGACCACGCAGAGCGCGAGGTAGAAGTACTGGTAGTTGGAGTAATCGATACCGAGGACGTCACCCATCGGGTCGACGAGGCCGCTTAGCCCGGGATAGCCGTTGAACAGGGGCACGAATTGGCTCGCAAAAGTGGACAGCACGTACACGGCGCCGAGGGTGACGATGGAGAAGTAGATGCCGCGCAGGTGGCGAAGCGCGATGGCGCCGACGACCAGTCCCAGGACCATCGCCGACAGCGTTCCGAGCAGCACGGCGACCGGGAATGGCCACGCCTGTCCGAGGATGTACTGCTGGCTACCGCTCGGCGGCCCGATGGTGAGTGCGAGCGTCAGGTACGCTCCGATCGCGACGTAGCCGTAGAACGCCAGGTCGAAGTCTCCCGACCAGCCCCAGACAACGTTGAGGCCGAGCGCCATGATCGCGAAGATCGAGGCCTCGGTGATGACGGTGACCAGCTGGTCGATCACTCGAACACACTCCGGCGGCCGACGACGAAGAGTCCGCGTGGACGGACCAGGATCACCAACGACAGAATCGCAAACGCGAAAGCGAGGTTGTAGCTGGCGCTCAGATAGCCGCCAAAGAACTCGAGCGCGATGCCGACGATGACCGCGCCGACGAGCGTGCCCAGCGCCTTGCCCAGGCCACCGGCCACGGCAGCGGTCAGGGTGATCAGGAAATACTGGAAGCCAAAGGTGGGGCTGAGCGTCCCGAGGCTTTCCGCATATATGAATCCGGCGTACCCGGCGATCAGCCCTGCCAGAAGCCATGTGAGTGCAGAGACGCGATGTGCGTCGATGCCGCTGACACTGGCCAGCGAGCGGTTCTGCGACACCGCGCGCAGTGACTTGCCGAAACGGGTGTGCTGGATGATCACGTAGAGCAACGCGGTGATCGCCACCGCCGACACCATGATCTGGATCTCCGTGTCGTTCCACAGGAACGGACCGATGGTGCGAGGCGCTCCCTGGGGGACCTGGTAGCCGAGATTGCCGCCTCCGAACATGACCACGAGGATGTTCTGGATGACCAGCGACACACCGAGCGTGGCGATGAAGGTGGGCAGCCCCCCTATGCCCCTGCGCACGAATCGGTCGACGACACCTTCGTGCACCGCCAGCGCGAGCGCTCCGCCACCAGCGGCGGCGGCCAGGCCCGAAACGATGACGCCGCCGCCGTGCTGCTGCACCTCGTATGCGCAGTACGCGCCGACGGTGAGGATCTCACCGTGCGAGAGATTGGCGACGTTGGTGACCGAGTACTCCAGCGTGAACGCGAGCGCCGACAGCGACAGGATGGCTGCGGCGACGAGGCCGAAACCGAGGGTCAGGAGAACCTGGTGCACCTATTTCGGGCTACGGAGTTGCGGCGGCCAGGTCCGAAGCGGAGAGGAGCTGCACCTGCGCCTCCTTGCCGGTGCTGGTGTCCGCTTGGAAGGCGCCGTAGGGTCCGAAGACGTTGTTGAAATTGTTGAAGATGAGGTCACCGCTGGCACCATCCATCTTGATCTTGGTACCGGCCGTGATGCCCTTCAGACAGTCGGCGTAGTTGTCACACGGCGCGCCCGGCGGGTTGGTGACCGCCTTCATCGCGGCGATGACCGCCTGGCCGTCGGTGGTGCCCGCCTTGTCCATCGCCAGCGCGAGGCTGATCACCGCGTCGTACGCATAGTTGGCGCCGGCAATCGGCTGGACCGTGGCACCGAGCTGGGCAGCGAACACGGTGGAGAAGTTGTCGGCCGCCGCGCCGGTCGCGTTGGTGCCGTACACCGAGATGAGATGGTCGTGCGCGATTGGATAGGTGATCGCCTTGAGGTAGTCGTCACCGCTGGTCACGTCAGTTCCCACAATCGGGATGGCGAGGTTGTCGAGCTCCTTGAAGTTCTGGAACATGACCGCCGCCGTCTGTGGGTCGAGCTGCGTGAAGATGACGTCGGGATGGGCGCTGATGATGTTCTGCACCTGGGTGCGGTACGACGTCTGACCGGGCGCCACGGTGACGTTGGCGACGATGGTGTTGCCGAACTTCTCCCAGGTTGCCTTGATGGGCTTGGGAATGGTCTGCTGGGCGATGTCCGAGGAGAAGAGCAGCGCGGCAGTCTTGAACCCCTTCTTGTGGGCGTACAGCGCCATGGCCACGCCCAGCTGAGAATCGGAGGGGCTGTCGCGCCAGAGGTACTGGTTGCCGTTCTTGTCGAAGTCCGTGCTGCCACCCTGGAACTCGGTGGGGATCTTGGCGGCGCTGACGATCGGCG
>CATPBU010000256.1 GCA_955652455.1 Candidatus Dormiibacterota bacterium | reverse complement strand
GGACTGAACTCACCGGTGGCTGCGATGGCGCGGACAGAAACCCCCGCGTAGCCCTCCGCTCTCAGCGTCCTCAGGGCAGCATCGACGATGCGTGCGCGCATGCGATCGCCCGCCTCGTTGTGCCGCTGACGGGGCCGCCGCTCCTCGCCAAGGCGCTTGTCGATCGCGATATCCTGATCAGTTGACTTGATCACTCGATCAGTTTATGCTGGGCGACCCACATCAGTCAAGGACACCGTGGCGCCTATCTGGTTGCGCCGGCGGCGCGGGCTCGGGTGAGGAACGGCCGAAACCCGAGCTGAACTCGCTGCCACAATCGGCAGGTCATGACCCGTTCCCTCCGGGTTGCCCTCCTCGGCTGGTCTCTGGGGTTCCTGGTGGCTGGTCTGTGGGGCCTCACCCAGACCACCAACCATCGCCTCGCTTCGGCGCTGTTCGTCCCCGCCGGCGCCGGCCTCGTCGTCCTCGGCGTGTTGCTCGTCGCCGATGTGCGCCGCGGCCGCCGCTGGATGAGCCTCGATGACGTCGACGGCCCCGAGTTCATCCCCGCGGGTCTTGGAATGGTGTGGTCACCGGACACGGCAACAGCTGACCTGGCCGCCGCTACCGCGACTGCCGCAGCGGATGCGGCAGCCGCGCGGATCGCTGAGCTCGAGGCGCGCCTCGCCCTTGAGCAGCTGGAACTCGACAACGTGATGCACGTGCTGGCTGAAACCGACTCGGTTGTACCCACCGCGGAGGAAAGCGCGCCCGTCCTCCTCGCGGCTGATCCCGCCGACGCCGAGATGGAACCGCTGTTGCGTCAGGAGGTTCTCGAAACGTTGGTGGAGTTGGTCGGCAGGAAGGAGGACGTCTTCCACGAGTTCGAGGCCCTGACCACGTCCGGCCATTCGTCCGTACATCCAGTTGAGCGCCCTGTTGCCGCAGAACAGAGCGTGGCCTCGGAGCGGCCGGTTGCCCCAGAAGAGCCCATCGCCTCAGAAGAGAACCAGCTCAAGCCGGTCCGACGCCGGCGCCGGCGTGCCAAGCCGAAGGGCCCCGTCGACGAACGAGCAGAGCGCGTTGGCAAGAAGGATCTGCGCCGCGGTCGAGCACGCCACCCGCAACAGGTCGGGCGAGCAGACGAGGACGGCTAGGCAGTGTGCCCGCGACACCGCGACGTTCATGCGGTTGCGTGAGTAGAGGAACTCCATGCCGCGCGGCACATCCTCGGCGAGAGACGTCGCCATCGAGTAGATGACCACCGCTGCCTCCTGCCCCTGGAAGCGGTCGACGGTGCCAACGGCGACGTCGGCGGGGACCACGCTGCGCAGCACCGCCACGTGCGCGTTGTACGGCGCCACCACCAGGACGTCGGCGGCAGTGAGCGGACGGTCGCGTCCATCGCGGTCGACCCAGCGACGGCCGACCAGGCGGTCAACGACCCCTGCCACGGCGACCGCCTCCTCGTCGGACGCCGAGCGGTTGCCACTGTGCGCCACCGGCAGCCAGCGTAGACCGGTTCCAGCGAGTGCATCGTCGCCCATCACAGTTTGGCGTGCGCAATCCGGGTGGGAGACAAGCCGTGAGTCGTAGAAGTTGTCCGAGATGTACGCGCACACATCAGGGTGCATCCGCCAGGTGACGTCGAGGAAAAGCCCCCGATCGTCTGGGATCGTCTCGTCATCGCCCACCAGGTGACCGAGCGCTGAGAGCTCTGCTCCTGCGGGGTGCACGCCCTGCGACGGCTGCTCCAACTGTTGCGGGTCGCCGAGCAGCACGATGTTTCGGGCGCACCCGCCGACGGCGACGACGTTGGCCAGGGAGAGCTGTCCGGCCTCGTCGACGAAGAGAGTGTCGAACCTGCCCTCCAGGTCCTCGCGAGCCAGGAGCCATGAGGTGCCGGCGACGATATCGACCGTGTCGCGGTCCAGCGCTGCGACCACCGATTCATTGCTGCTGACGCATTGGACGAAGTCGTCGTCGCAACCACGACCATCGCTCTTTTGCATGACCGCAACGGTGACGCCGCGACGCCTCGTCTCCGCGCAGACGCCGCGCAGCAGATGGGTGATCGCTCGGTGGGACAGCGCAGTCACCGCGACCCGCCGGCGCGGGCTGGCGGTCACCAGGTCAACGATGGCCGATGCGCCGGTGTGCGTCTTGCCCGAGCCCGGCGGGCCCTGGATGGGCAGACACGTCGACTCGGCGTCACGGATCGACCGGCGAGCCGCGCTGCCCACCTCCTCCGTTGCGCGGCGGAGCGTCTCGCCGTCGCGCACACCACCGATGCGCGGTCGGCTACGCAGCAGCAGGTCGCGCACCGCCCGCAGGCGGCCAGGCGAGTCGATTCCGCTTTCGCACACCCATCTGCCAATGCGCATCAGAGCCTCGCGTTGCTCGGTGCCGGGCGGAGGGCCGCCGGGAATCAGCGCGGTCGGCAACGGATCGATGCTGACGCGCTTGAGGACCAACCAGCCGGCGGCAGTGTCGATGTCATGGATCTTGCCCAGCCGCCTCGACTTCTTGCCGCCGGCGCCGTCGTCGTCGGTGCGCGAGTCCTCCACGCTGTCGCCAATTCCGAGCTTGGTCTCCTGCGGCGGGAAGCGGAAGCGGAACAGATTGGTTTTCGTGTCCGTTGCAGTGACGCCGTCGAAGACCAGGCCACCCAGCGCGGAGGCATCATCGATGAGCTCGTCGTCGGACGCGTCCTGGCGTGCGAAGTATTCCCACCACTGCGGTTTGGCGTCGCGACGGTGCCAGTCAAGGAGCGCTGCGAGCAACGACTGCGCGTGCTGTGCGTTGGTACGGGCGAGCGGGTCGACGGGGATGCCGGCGGTGAGCTGCGCGGCGAGCGCCTCCACCATCGCGCTACCTGCCGCGACGCCCTCCGATGCGGTTCCGTCACTCGGCATCGGCCGCGGCGTCGCCAAGCCGGTGATGCGTTCGAGGTCACCGCGTCGCCTTTCCAACCATCCGCGCAGACCGACGAGCGAGCGGCAGTCGTCCTCGTTGTAGACACGGATCGACTCGAGGATCTCGTCGTCGGGCGACTCCAGCCACGCCTCGTACTCGACGATGCTCGATCCCGCGTCGGTGACGCGCCCGGCTCGGTGGCCCATGTACAGCGGCTCGAGCTTCTTGATCGAGTACGACTCGACGCCGACGCGCACGCCCTGCCTGACGATGCGGTAGAGGTCGACGAACACGCCTGCACGGAGGAGCTCGTCCACCTCCGCCTCCCGCGTTCCGTGGCGTCCCATGAGGCGCTTCATCGCGCCCGGCTCGTACGCCGCGTAGTGGTAGACATGCATCGCCGGGTCACGCCGGCGGGCGGCCATCACGGTGTCGATGAAGCTCTCGAATGCCTTCTTCTCGTCGGCATCGTCGTGCGCCCATAGAGGCCAGTACAGAGAACTCGGGGCATCGCCGTCGACCCAACCGAAGAGGTACTCGCGACCGCCCGGAGCGGCGAACAGATCGCCCTCCATGTCGAAGAAGATGTCGTGCGCCGACGGCGCGGGAAGCGCGGCCAGGCCGCGGTGTGGGGCCTGCGGGTCGGGCTCGACGAGCTC
>CATPBU010000255.1 GCA_955652455.1 Candidatus Dormiibacterota bacterium | reverse complement strand
GTGTCACCACAGCCGCTCTGGAAGGTCTTGAGCGGCGTCCACGTACTGGCATCGAAACGTTCCAGGGTGAGCTGCGGGCCTCCCGTCCTCGGCGCCTCCAGCACGATCGTCGCCGGGTGGCCGGCGACCAGGGTGAGCGTCTGTCCCGTCGAGGCGCGTGCGCTGAACTGGTAGACGTTGCCAACGACGGTGCCGTCGCCGGGTTTGGTCGATGGTGCCGGTACCGGCCTGATCGTTACGGTCACGCTCGCGCCTGCCGGCACCGTGAAGCTGCCGGCGGCGATGATCACCTGGGCCTGCGGTGTCGACTCGGCGGTGGCCAGTTCCTGGGTCTGGTTGAGCTGGTCGGCCGAGTAGGTCGCCGACGCCGAGCTCGGCCCCGGGTTGGCGCCGAGCAGCAGGTAGTTCGGGGGCAGGCAGAGGCCGTCGTACAGCGGCGGTCCGCTTCCACCACCGCGGACCGCGACCAATCCCAGCAGCGACAGGGCGGCGACGGCCAGGCCAGCCCAGCGCCGGGCGGGGCGCCCGGACATCACGCTGGGAGAGGGATCAGCTGTGGCGAGCCCGTGGCGTCCACCGGGGGCCACACGGTGACGCTGTGGCGCACCGCCTGCCATTGCCAGATCACGGCTGCCGCCCGGGTGTTCTGGCCAAGCATGGCCGGATCGGTGGAGAACTGGATGCCCGCGCCGTTGGGCAGGCCCCCGCGCTGGATGTCGAGAGCGCGGGCAGTGAGTGCGATTGACGTCGCGTCGAGGTGTGCCGCATGGGGGAGCACGTCATGGAACAGCGCCCAGGCTGCGGTGAAGCCGGCGAGCCCTTCCTCCGTCGGCGCCGTACCGGTGTTCTGCCACCAGGCGTGAGCGAACTGCTGGTATGTGGCCCTGGCGTCGGCGGTGAGCACCCCGGGGTTGAAGCCCTGCGTCGGTCGGTCCGAGGCGAAGACGCCGATGGCCGCCGACCCGAGCTCCAGCCCGAAGTCGGGACCGCATTCGGCCATCGTCGAGCCGATCAGCGCACCGACACGCAGGTGCGCTGCGAGCATGGCGCGCCGAAACGCCACGCCGTCGGGGATGTACGAGGCGAGGATGAGCACGTCGGGCTTGGCCGCGGCCACCGTGGCAAGCACGCCCGAAAAGTCAGGCCGGTGAGCGTCGTAGGTCGTGTACGACACCACCTTCATCCCCTGAGCGCGCGCCTGCGCGGCGGCGCTGTCACCGACGGAATGACCGTAGTCGTCGTCCTCGAGCACGACCGAGATGCGCGTCGTGCGCGCGCTCAATCCAAGCCTCGGTGCCAGCACCGTGGCGGCGAATGTTGCCGAGTTGGCGCCGAGGTTGGCTCCGCTCGCGCCCACTCGGAAGATGTTCGGCAGTGCCCGTCCCGTGACCCTGTCGGCCACCGCGCCGGCCTCCCAGTAGGTGAGCCCGGCCGCCGCGGCCGCGGCGCTCGCCGGCACCGACAGGGCCGACGAGTAGGTGCCGATGACGACAGAAACTCCGTCGCTGCGCAGGCTCTGCACCGCCGAGGCGGCCAACGCGGGGTCGTCCAGCTCGCGGGCGTCGAGCTGCACCGGCATGCCGTGGACGCCTCCGCTCATGTTCACCATGTCGCGGGCGATCTCGACCCCCTGGTACTCCTGGCGTGCCAGTGGCGAGAGCGGCCCATCCAGCGGAAAGAGGGCGCCGACCCGGAGTACGTGGCCGGCCGAGGTCCGCCCGGTAAAGGCGGCGAGGACGGTCGCGGCGACCAGCAGCGCGAGCAGAAGACGCCGGGTCATCCCTGCATGATCGCCGACGCGCTGGGCGGCGGGGCCGGCTAGACCTTGATGGTGCCGGGCAGAAGTCCCGGACGGCGCCCGGAGCCACCGCTGGCGCCGCCGGCGATGAGCCCACCGAGGGCCGGGGCGGCAGCCATCGCGGCCTCGAGGTCGCCCGGTGCAAACGGGTGGTGGGCGACGCGCTCGCAGACGAGCACCCCCCTGACGATGCCGCCGTCGACGATCGGCGCCACCAGCGTCGAGCCGACCTCGATGTTGGACCGTCGCTGAGTGCGGTGGCTGGCGGACTCGGTGAAGAGCACGGCGCGGCGCCGGCTGACGACGCGCTCGACGGTGCCGGGCGGGAGAGCTGCCGGCGCCGCCCCTGAAGGCGGCAGGACGTACGAGCGATCGGCACCCACCTCGGCGGTGATCCGGGCCAGTGCCGCCTGCACCCCCAGGCTGGTCGCCAGCTCGCCCCAGAGCCGCGGGCGGCGGTGCACGGCGGCATGGTTGCCGGCGGCGTTCACGACCATCGCCACCATCGCTCCGCCCAAGGCGGCGAGGACGGGCGCGACGCGGCCGGCGAGCAGGCCGGCATAGACGGCGAACATGGCGGCGCCGGAGAGGACGGCGCGCTCGAGGTAGCGGGCGGTGCCCTCGCCGATGCCGTGACGCTGGTCGGCGAACGTCCAGCTGCGGTTGAGCGCGGTGTTCCAGACCAGGCTGGGCAGGTAGGCGGGCAGGAAGGCGGCCAGGGCGGGCAGGCCGGCCACCCCGGTGAGGACGGCGACCAGGGGCAGCAGGATGGCCAGGCCGCTGACCCCGACCAGGCCGAACTTCCAGCGCCGGGCCGAGCCCTGGACGTCGACGAAGAGGGAGCGGAGGTGGCCGAGGAAGAGGAGCCCCTGGCGCAGGCTCGCCTTGCTGACCCCGGCCGTCCGCGAGGCGAAGTCGAGCGGCACGTCGCGCACCCGCAGACCGGGGACGCAGACCAGGAGCTCGAGAAGGACCTTGAAGCCCACCGGCCGGAACTCGATGCCGTCGATGACGCCGCGGCGGCAGACGAAGAAGCCGCTCAGCGGGTCGCTGCTCGCCCGGGCCTCCCGGAAGAGGGCGCGGGCCACCGCTCCCGCCCCACGGCTCACCATGCGGCGAGCGGCGCCGTCGAGGCCGTGACCGCTGCCACCGCGCACGTAGCGGCTGGCCACCACGACGTCGGCCCCGGCCACGGCGGCCGCGAGCATGGCTGGGATGGTCTCGGGGGGATGCTGGAGGTCGGCGTCCATGACGCAGACGAACTCGCCGCGCACCGCGTGGATCCCCCGGAGCACGGCGGTGCTGAGCCCGCCCTCCCGCTCGACGCCCTGCCGGTGAACCAGGCCGACCCGCGGGTCGACGGCCGCTGCAGCGGCGACCAGGCGGGGGGTGCGGTCGTCGGAGTCGTCGACGAAGAGGATCTCGTGGTCGATTGAGCCGAGCGCGGTCCCGAGGCGGAGGAGCAGTCGCTCAACGTTGGCCTCCTCGTCCCGGGTGGGGATGACCA
The DNA here is from genome assembly GCA_955652455.1 of Candidatus Dormiibacterota bacterium. The sequence continues at coordinate 1,250 of CATPBU010000255.1, read as the reverse complement.
CGCTGAGGAGTGGAGATCCAGCCATGAGCCGAGTATATGGCGCTCACCGCGCCGATCCGGCGACGTCGCCACCGTGCCACCTGGCGTCACCTATGGTGTCGAACCCAATGGGCGCCAAAGTCAGAATTCCAGGAGCCATAGCGCTGGCATTTCTCGCCCTGCGATTACCCTCGTTCGTCGAGCCCATCTGGTACTCCGATGAAGGGACCTACGCCAACATCGGGTGGGCTCTCAACCACGGGGCCAGGCTGTATGTCGATGTGTGGGACAACAAACCGCCTGGTGTTTACTGGCTCAGCGGGTTTCTGGTTGCGCATCTTCCGACCGGGGTCGCCATGCCACTCGCCGCCACCACGCTCACCCTGATCACCGCCGTGGGCGTAGGTGCGATCGGCCGGCGGCTCGGCGGCACGCGCGTCGCCCTGCTGGCAGTTGCCGCGTACGTCGTCGTTGGATCGCTGCCCTTCATGCACGGGACCCTCTTGAACGCCGAGATCTGCGGCGCCACCTGCAGCACCCTGTCCATTGCTCTGGTACTCCTGCGCCGGGATGTCTGGAGTGCTGCGATTGCGGGCCTACTTGCAGGCGCAGCACTGATGTTCAAGGCTGTGTTTGCCGCGGATGTGGTGGTCGTTCTGGGTGTGCCGTTTCTCATGGGGCTGGCGCAGTCGCGCGCGGGCGGGACGGGGATGGGCCGCGGAGAGGTCGTACGACGGGTGCTGGCGATCCTCGCCGGAGTGGGTGCTGTGGTGGCAATGGTGGCGGCCGTGCTGGCTCGCAGTGGCACGTTGGGGGCGGCGATCACCACGCTCACCCAGCAGGACGCCACCTACCTCGCCACCTACAGCGGCGGCGGCGCCTCGGGCATCACCGCGTTGCTCCTGACCCTTGGCCGCGTCGCGGTTCCTGCCGGAGTCGGGGCCGTCCTAACGCTCCGGTTGGCCCGGCGCGGCCACCTCGCCGCGGCCTTGGCGATCTGGTGGCTGGCCTGGGATGCGGCCGGTTCGATGCTGAGTACACGGGGGTTCCCCCACTACGTCCAGCAGGCCGAACCGGCTCTGAGTGTCGCCTGTGCCCTGCTTGTGGTGAGCCTCTGGCATCGGTTCGCGACCCGGCGATGGGGCGCAATCGGCGCGCTCACGGCGGCCACGGTCGGAGTCCTCATCGCAGCGACCACGCTGCTGTGGGTCCCCGCGGCGGAGGTTGCCACCGCCAACGGTCACCTGCCCCCGTGGCCAAGCGCCGACGGG
>CATPBU010000254.1 GCA_955652455.1 Candidatus Dormiibacterota bacterium | reverse complement strand
TCGAGGAATACGCCGGGCTCCTGAGTGCCGCGCTCCCACGGGCCCCGTCGCGCCGCGAACCGGAGGTCGCCCTGAGCGAGATCGCGGCCCTGAGCGACCGCGCCCTCTACGGACGGGATCGTCCTGGCGCTGAAGACAAGACACGAATCCAGATGGCCTGGCGGAGACTGGCCACCGTATTGCCTTCCCTGGGCTGGCGGGTACTACGCCGGCGTCGGACTGCTCCCTGAAAATTGCCGGGAGGCCGGAAGGGGACGGCGGCGTCGCGCAGGGAGCCTCCGCAGCAGCAAGGAGATCCACTCGGCGAAGCCGAGTTAGCTCCGCAGCGCCCGCGAGGACAGCGACCGGAGTGATGCCGCCGTCCCCTCCCGGCCGCCTCGCACCTGCGTGAAGAACCGGTCCTACGTCCGCGTCGTCACGTCCAGCCCGAGCAGGTCGTGCGCCATGATCGCCCCCGGCACCGTGCCCCGGGTGCGCAGGTGGCTTAGCACGAAGCGCGTGTCCGGGTAGGCGGCGATGAGCTCCTCGAGCTCACCGCGCCAGAGGTGGCCGCCGTCGATGGGCTCGTCCCAGCCGGTGCACTCGCAGACCATCACGTCAGAGGCGGCGATGGTTCGGCGCAGCCCGGGGCACAGCGTGGTGTCGCCGCTGAAGCCGATGACCGGTCCGCTGCCGCGACGCACCGTGTACGACAGCGAGGGCCCGGTGCTGTGGACGACCGCCTGGGCCCCGATGGTGTAGCCGGCGAGGTCGACGCTGGCCCCGTCCTGCAAGACGGCCCACTGCGGGCTGATCCGTCCGTCGATCATGTCCATCAAGTGCCGGCCGTAGCCGGTGGTGAGCAGGCGCTGGACGTACTCGCGGGTTCCCGGCGGCCCGGCCACGGTGATCCCGGGCCGGAGCTCGCCGATGAAGGCGCGGGCGCCGAGCAGCATCGGCAACATGTAGGTGTGGTCGGCGTGGAAATGCGTGAGCAGCACGAGGTCGAGCGACGCCACCGAGGCGCCCGCCCTGGGCAGCAAGGTCTGCACCGGCGCACCGCAGTCGACGAGGACGCGGTCGTCGACGAGGTACGACGCGTTGCAGCCGCAGCCACTGAAGGCGTCGCCGCTGCCCAGCACGGTGAGCCGGGTGCTCGACTCGTTGCTTGTGGTCGCGCCGTCAGCCATGCGCGGTCGGCGACGGCGTCGGGGTGGGCAGGGTTGTCGGCAGCCCCTCCTGGCCGAACCCCCAGTCGAGCAGCTTGCGCGATTGCCTGAAGTCGTACGGCGCGTTGAGCAGCACCGAGATGAGCCGGTGGCCGCCTCGAACTGCCATGCCCACCAGGCAGTTGCCCGCGTCACCCGTCCAACCCGGCTTGATGCCGACGGCATAGGGATACATGGCGAGCAGCTGGTTGATCGAGTACAGCTGAAACCCCGGATGATCGGCGGTCGCGGGCAGGGTGGCGTCGTGCATCGCCACGATCCGGCCGAACAACGGGAAGTGGCGGATGGTTGCGACGCTGATGGCGGCGAGGTCGTACGCCGAGCTGTAGTGCTGCGCGTCCTGGAGGCCGACCGGACTGGTGAAGTGTGAGTCGTGGAGGCCGAGTGCAGCCGCCTGCGCGTTCATCGCGGCGACGAAGCGCTCGAGTCCGACGGTGTCCTGCGCCACCGCAGTGGCGGCGTCGTTGCCGCTCACCAGCAGCATGCCGGTGAGCAGCTCGGCGACCGTGTAGCGCTGCCCGGCGCTGAGGCCCATCCGAGTCTCGTCCCACGCCTGGTGGAGCGACGCGCTGGTGATGGTCACGTCCTGCTCTGGGCTGAAGTTCTCCAGCGCCACCAGCGCGGTGAGGATCTTGGTCGTGCTCGCGGGGGGAAGCTGGGCATGGGCGTCGTGCTGCCAGAGGATGGCGCCGCTGTCGACGTCGACGAGGATCCCGCCGGCGGCGGGGATGGCGGGCGGCTTGATCGGCGCCGCGGCCACATGGAAGCTGACGCTGTCGTCGACCACGCGCAGGCCGAACCAGGGCGGTCGGGCCAGGTCCGGCACGGCGACCGCGTTCAGGGTGCGTGCCTGGACCACGGTGGCGACGGGTGAAGCGGCGCGGCCGACGGCGAGGCCCACACCGACCAGCGCCAGCACGGCGATGACCGCGAGGGTGCGGAGAACTCGGGAAACGGACGGCATCGCGACTGGCCGCATGGTACGCGAGCATCGGGGCGAACGAACATTCCGGGTTTACGCTCGCCTCTGAGTGCGGTACCACGGGGGCATGCGCCTCGACCGTTTCACCGAGCGATCCCAGGAAGCGCTGCAGGCTGCCCAGCAGGCGGCCCAGCAACTGCAGCACGCCGCCGTCGAACCTGAGCATCTCCTGCTCGCGCTGCTCCGCCAGGAGGACGGCCTCGTCCCCTCCCTGCTGCAGCGCCTCGAGGTGCCGCCGCAGCCACTGGCGGCCCGTCTCGAAGCTCAGCTCGAGGCACGCCCCAAGCAGTACGGCGGGGGCGAGCCGTCGGTGGGCAACGCGCTCCGCGAGGTGCTGATGGCCGCGTTCGACGAGATGTCGCGGCTCAAGGACGAATACGTCTCCACAGAGCACCTGCTGCTGGCTCTGGTCCGGGGCCGAGCTGATGGAGCGGGCCGGTTGCTGGCCGAAGCCGGGGTGACCGCCGACCGCATCTACGCGACGCTCGAGGCCGTCCGTGGCTCGCAGCGCGTCACCGACGCCAACCCCGAGGCCAAGTACGACGCGCTGGTCAAGTACGGCGACGACCTGACCGACGCGGCGCGCCGCGGCAAGCTCGACCCGGTCATCGGCCGCGACCAGGAGATCCGCCGGGTCATCCAGGTGCTCAGCCGGCGCACCAAGAACAACCCGGTGCTGATCGGCGAACCCGGCGTCGGCAAGACCGCGATCGCCGAGGGGCTCGCCCAGCGTATCGCCGCCGGCGACGTGCCCGAGGGACTACGCGACCGCCAGGTGGTGGCGCTGGATCTCGGCGCCATGGTCGCCGGGGCCAAGTACCGCGGCGAGTTCGAGGATCGACTCAAGGCGCTGCTCAACGAGGTGACCGGCTCGGACGGGCGGGTCATCCTCTTCATCGACGAGCTACACACCCTGGTGGGCGCCGGCGCGGCCGAGGGCGCGATGGACGCGGGCAACATGCTCAAGCCGGCGCTGGCCCGCGGCGAGCTGCGCTGCATCGGCGCCACCACGCTCGATGAGTACCGCAAGCACATCGAGAAGGACGCCGCGCTGGAGCGGCGCTTCCAGCCGATCATCGTCGACGAGCCGAGCGTCGAGGACACGATCAGCATCCTACGTGGGCTCAAGGAGCGCTACGAGGTGCACCACGG
>CATPBU010000253.1 GCA_955652455.1 Candidatus Dormiibacterota bacterium | reverse complement strand
GCGGTGGCGGCGCGGCGGCGCGGGAGACGACAGCGTCGTAGCGAGCCATGTGTTCGGGATCGCGGCCCATCTCCTCGGCGCGCCGCGCCGCCACCATGACGTTGCCGAGCTCGAGCAGCCCGGCGACATGCACCAGGAACCCGGCCTTGCGCCGGTCGGCCTCGACCAGCGTGACCGCCAGGTCGGGACGCATGACCGCGACGACCAGCCCGGGAATGCCGGCCCCCGAGCCGATGTCGACCACCTGCCACCCGGCGGGCGGCGCCATCGCCTCCAGCAGGGCCAGCGACTCCTCGACGTGCCGCTCCCAGGCCCGCTCACGGGGCACCGCGGTGAGATTGAGACGGCGATTCCAGGTCTCCAGCTCGTCGAGGTGCCGCTCGAGCATACCGCGCTGCGCGACGGTCGGTGCGGTGGGAGCCATGGCGGCCACCGTAGCCGAGCCGCGACCGCTGTCACAGGCCGCAGTGGACTCGCGCGTCGGCGCGCCCTCTGCGATGATGAGGCGACCTGCAGAACGCTCAAGCGGAGACCACGATGCCGAACCTGGATACGTGCCCCCGCTGTCGCGCCGAGCGATTGGCCGTCGTGTACTTCGACGCCAACGGGGAACCCATCGGCGGCCACATCCAGTGCCCCGACTGCGGCCCGCGCCATGCCGAGGAGCTGACCTTCGACGCCTCGGTGCGCGACACCCTCCTGGAGCGCGAAGCCTCCTAGGCATCGATTCGGCTCGATCGAGCGTGGATACACCGCCCCGAAACGGTCTGATGACGGCGCGGTGACATCGGGCAGGGTAGATCTGATGGGCTGGCAGTGTGGGGCGCGTGCATCTCACCGTTCGTCGTCGCGCGCTCGTCGCCGGGGCTATCTGCGCAGCCCTGACCGGCATCGCGCTGCCGGCCCGTGCGGACAACACCCCGAGCGTGTCACAGGCACAACAGAACCTCGCCCAGGCGCAATCGAAGGCGCAGCAGGCCAGCACGGCTCTCGGCGCCGCGCAGCAGCAGCTGGCCGGGGCGCAGCAGCAGCTGGCGGCGGTCATGGCGCGGGTGGTCGCCCTCGACCTGACCCTGAAAGCAGACACCGCCCGGGTGGCTACGCTCGACCGCCAGGTGCGAGACGACAAGGCCAGCCTGGCCACCTACGTGCGCAGCATCTACAAGTCGGGCGGGTCCCAGGGCGCCATCGCCTACATCATCGCGTCGGGCAATCTTGGTGACGCCTTTCAACGGGTCGCCGAGCTCGACCGCGTCAACCAGGCCGGCAAGATCCTGCTGACCCGCATCGCCGGCGCACAGGCGGCTGCCAAACAGGCGCTCGCCGATGCCACCACAGCGCGCCAGCAGGCCCAAGTGGCCAGCCAGCAGGCGGCCACCGCCGAAGCGGTCGTTGCGGTGGAAGAGGCGCAGATGCAGACGGTGGCCGTTGTCGCCAACCAGTCCGTCCACACCGCACAGCGCCAGCTCAACGCAGCCGAGCAGGCCGCCGCCCAGCTGGCAGCAGCCCAGGCAGCCGCGGCGGCAGCGGCCCGGCAGGCCGCACAGAACAACGGCACGGTCTACGCGCCGGTGTCGGGACCGACATTCACCATCGACACCGACCTGACCCGGCCGTCGGGCGAGGCCGCGGCGCGGCTCGACGCCTTCCTCAGCGGCACCGCGCTGGCCGGCCTGGGCGGCAGCTTCATCACCGCCGAGCGCACCTACCACGTCAGCGCGCGCTACTTCGTGGCCCACGCCATCCTCGAGTCGGCATGGGGCACCAGCGCGATCGCCCACGACAAGCACAACCTGTTCGGCTACGGTGCGAACGACGCCAACCCCTACGTCGATGCCATGACGTTCGCCAGCTTCGACGCATGCATCCAGTACGTGGCCGCGAAGGTGTCCACGAACTACCTGTCGCCGAGCGGAGCCTTCTACCACGGGCCCACCCTGCGCGGGATGAACGTCAACTACGCCACCGACCCGCTGTGGGCGAGCAGTATCGCGCGCATCGCCAACACCATCCCGGACTGACCCGGCGGCTGCGCCGTAGACTGCAGCGCCGTGCAGCATCCGGTCGGCGCCCACGCGCTGCTCGCCGACGGTCGCACCGCGGCGCTCGTCGATCCTGGCGGGAACATCGCCTGGCTGCCCTGGCCGCGCATCGACTCGCCGCCCTGCCTGCTGTCGATCCTCGACGACGTGCTGGGCGGACGATTCACGGTGGCGCCGGCCGATCCCGCCGCGATTGTTGTCGAGCGCGCCTACGAGCCCGGGACGCTGGTGCTGCGCACGGTGTGGCGCAGCGGCGCCGATGAGCTCACGGCGCACGACGCGCTGGCATGGGACGGTCCGCCGCGCCTGGTTCGCACCCTGCGCGCCCGAGGCGTCGTCGACGTCACCGTCGAGGTGGCGCTGGCGCCGAACGCAGCGCGCGCGCACGCGTCCGCGAGCGCCGGGGGCACCGCGCTGTCCGTCCACGGCGGCGGTGTCGACCTCGTCGTGCAGGCACCCAGTGAGTGGACCGTGGGCGACGACGGCGTGTCCCGTTGCCGCTTCACAGTCGACTCCGCGGGCAGTTCGGTGATTCTCCGCGACGCAGCCACGCCGCCGGTCTCGCCGATGCTCGACGGCACGCGTGCCCACTTCGCCGCCACGGTGCCCGAGCCGTCATCGATGACGCCCAACGCGCTGGCCTCGAGCGTGCTCGGTGAGGCGACCGCCCGCCACCTCCTCCGTCAGACGGCGGCCGTTCTGACCGGCCTGCGCCAGCGCGGCGGTGGCATCGTGGCCGCGCCGACCAGCTCGATCCCACAGTGGCCCGGCAGCGCGCGCACCTGGGACTACCGCTACAGCTGGCTGCGCGACACCGCTCTGACGGGGGTGGCGATGCTGCGAGCCGGTTTGGTCCATGACGCCGCTGGGCTCGGAGATTTCCTTGGCGAGGCAACGGCGTCGCTGCCGCCCGCGGTACTGCTGCGCGTCGACGGATCGGCCCCGCCGCCAGAGG
>CATPBU010000252.1 GCA_955652455.1 Candidatus Dormiibacterota bacterium | reverse complement strand
CTTCAAGGATGGCCGCCACGGCGGCAAGGGCTGGCGCTTCGTCTCTTCGTCCGTCAGCGGCGCTTGTAGATATGAATCTGGACACCGTCGCGGCCGACCGTCTTCGCGTCGCTGAGCCGCAGCTTCAACCGGTCGATCCCATCCGGAAACAGGCGCTTCCCGCGTCCGAGAATCGTCGGGAAGACCATCAGCCGAAGCTCGTCGACGAGGTCGTGTGCAAGCAGTGCCGCCACCAGCGTACCGCTGCCGGCGACAAGGATGACACCGTCAGTGGCGGCCTTCAGCTGTGCGACTTCCGCGGCCACGTTCCCTGAGATCACCTTCGTGTTCTGCCAATCGGGGTCCTGCAGGGTGGTCGAGACCACATACTTCGGGTCGTTGTTGAGCCGGTCAGCGAAGTCTCCCTCCCGCGACGGCCACGCCTTGGCAAAACCCTCATAGGTCACCCGGCCAAGCAGGTGCGCAGCGGCTTCCATCAACTCGTCGAGCTTGAACTTGTCGCCGTCGGCGCCGCGGTCGTACTCGAAGGTCCACCCACCATGCTCGTAGCCCTCGGCGCCGCCGGGGTCCTCGAACACGCCGTCGATCGACACGAACTCCGTCACCGCCAGCTTGCCCATTGCCTCTCCTTTACTGAAGACCTGCCACTAAGGACGGCCGGGCTGCATGGAAGTCATCGGACCAAGATCAAGGCCTTGGCGAGCAGGTGACCTCGATACCCTCAGTCAGGCCGAACGCGTCCAACGTGCGCAGGTCGCTGCCCGACGGTCCGAGCCTTCGGTTGGAGCTGATGACCCGCGGCTTCGGCAACGGCGTCCCGGCGCTAACTGAGTCACCAAGCCTGCTCGTCCCGAGCCTTGCTCGGCAGGGCTGGTGCCGGCCCAGTTATCGCCAAGACTGGCCGCTACGGTGGCCAATTGGGCCCCAAACGCGCCGGCTTTGTCCGACACTGGGCACCCCGCGCCATCACCAACGCGCCTCGACCCGTATTCAGAATGGCACTCCACAGGCCCCGGCGACACCAGACGTCACCGCAGTCGACGCTCTCGAAAAGCGGTGTGAGTGATAGCCTCCGTTGGGTTCGAATCCCACCCGCTCCGCCATTCGGCAGTATCGTCCGATTGCGCATGAAAGGAGAGGCGATGGCTAAGGCAAAGCGAAGGTCCGGTTCGCATGGTCGACGCCGCTTGCGACGGCTCTTCGGACTACTGCTGCTGGGTGCCGCCGTCTTGTCTGAACTTGCCAAACCTGCGGGGCAGCGTACCTGGCAGGGGAAGATCGCTGGGTTCGTGCCCTACGACCTCCGCCGGCCGACCATCAGGCGATTTCGCGAGTGCTGGTGGAACCCCGGCGACCGGCGCATCGTCGTTCCCACCGCATTCGGTGTCGGCTGGACGGTGAACATCGCGAGCCTGCTCAAGCGCTTGCGCAAATGACTTATTGACTGGTCACCCTCGCGCCGTGGTACTCGTCGTGGCGGCGCATCCACATCTGTGGCGGGCTCCCCTCGTTGCGGCCGTGCGGGGCGCGATCGAGGAAGCCGTAGTAGCCCATCATGAACTCGAGCCCGCGGGCGGTCGTCGAGTAGGTCATGTAGACGGTTCCGTCCTCGAGCGCGTAGGCGCTCATCACCGGCGCCTCGGATAGATATGCCGCGGGCTCGGTGCCGCACGCCTCCGCGAGACGGACGGCCACTGCGGGGACACCGCCGGCCAGGAACTCGCGCGTCGCCTCCTCCGGGCGCGATATCTCGAGGTCGAAGTTGTAGTCGCTTCCGTGTGAGGAGGCCCAGGGGAAGCTCCACCCCATCCGCCGCCTGTACACCTGGAGCTTCTCTAGGGGCGCCCGCGAGATGCACAGGAAGGTCACGTCGCGGGCGTTCAGGTGAGCTACCGCGCCGTTGAAGGTGTCGGCCGCGGAGGAGCAGACCGGGCAGCCTGCCGTGTACGTGGGGCCGAACATGAAGTGATAAACGATCAGCTGCGAGCGCCCGTCAAAAAGCTCTCGCAGCGTCTTCGGTCCCTCAGCCGTGTCGAACCTGTAGTCCTTCTCCATCGGCACCCAGGGCAGCGCGCGCCGCTCGGCCGCGAGTTGGTCGCCGCGACGTGTCAGCTCCTTTTCCCGCGCAAGCAGTTGGTCACGAGCAGCCAGCCACTCTTCGCGCGTTGCGACGGTGTGATTTGTCATCCGTATCCTTCCTTCCCTTTGACCGCCTACTTCGGCGGCAGAGTCCGCGCGTACGCGACGCCCCGTCCGACCCATTGTTCGAGTTGTCTCTTGGTCCGCACGCCGTCAGCGTCGACTCGAAGCCACCCGTCCATCTCGCGTCCGCGCATTACGGCGATGTGGGCGTGGGTTCGGCTGCTGAGCTCGCGGGTTTCGGCTGGGTCAACGCGCAGTAGTAATCCACCTTGACCGCTGGCGCTAACCGCCATGTTTCCGTTGATCAGGAACGCCAACCCGCCGAACATGCGCTTCTCGGTGACGGCCGCTTCCGCACTCATTACCTCTCGCACGCGTTCGGCGAGCTCCTCGTCATAGGCCATCGAGATTCACCCTCCGTCCCTCCGGTGCCCAAGCACGCCCGAGTCTTTGTCTCAATGTCCTGAACTCGGAGATCCGACCCTAGCCGAAGGTTCATCCCATTTGAAGGGGAAGGATCGCGGCGAGCATCGAGGCCAGGAAGGCCAGCCCGAGGCTGAGTGAAAGTCGCATGAACCCGAACAGCGCCGTCTCGCCGCCGGACGCGCCGACGCTCCCTGCAACGACGCTGCGCCGAGCTGCGAGAGGCTCGGCTGGTTTGCTACGTTCGCGTTGCCTCGGAACGGCCGATTCGCCGCCGCTCCCCCGCATGGGACCCGTTGCCACGGGCCATCCCCCCCGTCGGCCGCGTTCAACACCGACCTGCCTGCCATCGAGTACAGCCTTGGGACGTGCGACCGGCTCACCGGAGCTGGGTGCAGCCTGCATCCTCCGACCGATGACGGCCACCTGCGCCCTTCTATCCGTACTACTCGACCGGCCACGCTCTCGGCGGCTGCGCCTGGACTGTCGGTCAGACCTACCCGGGCTTCAGCACCAACTCATACGGCGGCCTCAGCCAGTACGGCCACATTCTGCCCGTGACCTACCCCGGGCCCACCGGACCCGTCACGTACTTCCGGGACTTCCAGGGCATTCTGAACAACAACCCCTGTCCGAGCAGCGCCGGCTAGGAAAGCGAGCGGGGCACGAGGGGCCGTTACGCTGCGGCCTCTCGTGTCGCTCACTCACTCAGGGGACTACATGGGTCCGGACCCGCCGGGTGAGTCGCGCCCACAGCTCGTCAGGTCGGTCCACCGAAGAATTCCGCGGCCCGCCGATTCATCTCCTCATGCGACACGTCCTCCGTGTGCTGGCTCAGCATCCACTGCTGGCCAAACGGGTCGCGGACGCGGCCGCCCCGCTCCCCGTAGAACTGGTCGGCGAGCGGATACACCACCTCGGCGCCCGCGGACGTGGCACGCTGCCAGGCGGCGTCCACATCCTCCCAGTACGTGGCCATCACCGCACTGACCACGCCGCCGAGCGACATCGGTGACCTGGCCGGCGCGCCAGCATCCTCGGTCTCCGCAGTGATCATGACGATCGAGTTGCCAATCCGAACCTCGGCGTGGATCACCGCGCCCTGCGGGTCTGTGAAACGCTCCCCGATCTCCTTGGCACCGAACGCGCGGCGGTAGAAGTCGATGGCTGCGCCGCCGTCGCGAACCACAAGGCGAGGGGTGACGGTGCGCAGATGGTCGGGAATCGGATCGACGCGGGGCGTCGAATCGGTCGGCATGCGGGAGACTCCTTGTTGTGAATCACGTTCTCACCGTGAATCAGCTGACGTTGCGGCTGGACAATATCCCGCAGCCCGTGACGGATGGGCAAATATCGCCGCAATCGGTCGGTTTCAGGCGACAATGCGCCCGCGACGCCCGCTGCATCCACATCTCCCTCACGAAATGCTCACCTTACGATCCCGCAGCAACGCCGTCCTGATCTGTGGCGTGCTCGCCGTCGCGGCTTGTGGCAGCACTGCCAAGGTTTCCACCGCGGTAACTCCCCGCGCATCTGGTATGGCAACGCCAGCGGCGACCCCGAGACCAACACCAGTCCCCACCCCAGCGCTACTCGCAGCGCCGGTCATGATCCAGGTCGAGAACCTCTGGGCGGCCCGTCCCCAGTCGGGTCTGACCCAAGCGGACGTCCTCTACGAGTACCAAACCGAGGGCGGGATCAGCCGCTTCACCGCCCTCTACTTCCGAGTGCCCTCGGGGACTGTCGGACCGATCCGCAGTGCCCGCCTCGTCACCATCAAGCTGCTCCGGGTATGGGGCGGGACGCTCCTCTACTCCGGGGCCACCGTATACGTCTCGACCCTGCTTGGCAACAGCGGGCTCCGCCAGTACGACGAATCGAGGGCGGCCGGAGCCCTGTTCAGGTTCGCTGCCCGCGCCGCGCCCCACAACCTCTACACCGACGGTGGTCACATGGCAGCGTTCGAGCAGCACATCGGTCCCCAGGTGGTCGGGTACCAGCTCTGGGCCCGAACCGGGCAGGCCAGCCTGCCGCCCGGCGGGAGTCCGGTGGCCAGATTCGAAGTGCCCCTCTCTCAGTACGAGCGCCCCATCTTCACCTACAACGCGTCCACCGGCAGATACGTGAGGACCGAGCCCGACACGGGCCTGCTCACCGACGCCAACAGCGGAGCTGCGTTTCGGCCCGCCACTGTTGCCGTGCTCCAGATGGCGGTCACAGTGGGCCCGGAGGTTGAGGACCCCAGCGGTGCCCATGGCCTCGACTTCGGTCTGCTCGGCAGTGGCGTCGGCCAGCTCGCCATGGGTGGACACCTCTACCCCATCACCTGGATCCAGGGGGCGTCGGGGCCGCCACTGCTGACGATGGCGAGCGGGCAGCCGGCGCCGATCGCACCGGGGCAGGTCCTCATCGAGCTGGTGCCGCCGGGACAGGCCGTTCAACCTCGCTGATCCTCGTCGCGCGGTTGCGTCAGGTGGATGGCCCGACGTTCGTCAGGGCCCTGATACCATCGGGCGTCACGGCGTCGATCGCTCTCGAGAAGCAGCCTGATCCAGCGCCCGTCGTGGGGTCGAATCCCCACCCTCTCCGCCAAAGCGACTGAAATTCGACAGGGAACCTGATGCGCCTTCAAACACTGAGCGCGGCGACCGCGGGTTGTGCAGCCCTCCTCGCCTGTGCGGGATGCAGCAGCGGCACCACCATCGGCCCGAGCAGCCCCGGGGGAACTCCCAACGCCGAAGCGGGAAAGGATGCCGCCGCGATCTTCGCGGACAGTATCGCCGCGATGCGGACCGCCACGAGCGTTCATCTCAAGGGGCCGATCGCCGGGATCTTCTTCGACGCCGACATCGGCAAGGGCAATTTCAGCGGCACCGCCAACCAGGGCGGCAAGCTCTTCAACATCGTCTACATCGCCGATCCCGGGGGCGCCTCCACCAGCGACCGCATTTTCATCAAGGCGTCCTCAACCGTGTGGGCGACGGCCTCGTCGCCGGCCATCGGCGCCTGCGTCGGTGACGTCTGGCTCACGCTCGACCCGACGACCGCTGGCGCCCACAGCACTGCGCCGACAGGCGCGGCGCGACTCACAGCCGATGCCGGCCAGCTCGGCGACCTCGCGGGCTTCGCCACCGCCCTGGGCACCTCGCCCGGCGTGCTCACCAAGGGAGCAACGGGCACTGCTGACGGCACCACCGTGATCGCGATCAAGAGCAACTCGGGAGCCTCGGCGTTTGTGGCCACTCAGGGTCGACCGTATCTCCTGCGCCTCAGCGGGATCAGCAGCGGCCAGGCTCAGACGCTCGACTTCACCAACTGGAACGGTGGCGCGCAGTTCCCCACACCGAGTGGGGCGCGGTCGTTGACCACCGTGCTGGCCGGCTGCCCGGGTGCCGCCACACCGCGGGCGACGCCGACGCCGTAGCCTGGGAGCATGATCGGCACGACCATCGAGAACTTGGATGAGGTGGACCGCAAGGCCGCCCGTCTGCTCCGCAGCGCCCTCGTAGCGGGCGAGGTGGTCACCCTTTGGGCACGGGGCTTGGAGGACCAGGTGGTGGCGCTCACCGACCAGCACGTGTTCATCGTCAAGCGCGGCGCGGGCGCCGGCGCTCCGCTGCGCGCCATGGTCAGCAGCATCGACTACGGCAACATTCTTGGTGCGGCGGTCATTCTCGGCGTCGGCACGGGCATGTTCGAGATCAGCGCAGCCGGCATGCCCGGGCTGGACGCATGGTCGTGGGGCAGCAGGTTTCGGCGCACCAGGGCCCCTGACCTACCCAACGCGTTCGCGATCGCGCAGAGCCAGGCCGACGAGTTCCAGCAGGTGGCGGAGGCCATCCAGGCGCGCATCGGCTGAGGCCCGAGCGCAGACGTTGATCAGGCGGAGGCGGCCGTCTGCTCCCGCGATCGCTGCGCCAGCAGGATCCCGTATTCGAACGCGTCAGCAAGCGCCGCCCACGATGCGTCGATGATGTTGGTGCTGCACCCCACCGTCGACCAGCGGCGGTGGTGGTCACCGGACTCGATGAGAACGCGCACCGCGGCGGCGGTGCCGTCGTGGCCGTCGAGCACGCGGACCTTGTAGTCGAACAGCTGGGTCGTGGCCGTCTCCGGGAAGGAGGGAGACAGTGCCTTGCGCATTGCCGCGTCGATGGCGTTGACAGGTCCATTGCCCTCGGCGGCGGTGTGCACGACCGTTCCGCCTATTCGGAGCTTGACGGTTGCCTCGCACACGGGCGCACGCCCCTCGCGCTGCTCGACCAGCGCGATGTAGTCGACGAGCTCGAACGGCGGCTGCTGGCCGCGGGCGCGCTGGACGAGCAGCTCAAAGGAGCCGTCGGCTCCCTCGAACGCGTATCCCTGGTGCTCCAGCTCCTTGACTCGCGCGGTCACGCGACGCACCAGGGCGCGGTCCTCGCCGAGGTCGATACCGAGCTCGTCGGCCCGGTCGAGGATGTTGGCGCTGCCCGACTGCGAGCTGACCACGCTGCGCGTGTGGTTGCCCACCGCATCCGGATCGATGTGCTGGTAGGCGTACGACACCTTGCGCATGGCGTCGACATGCTGACCGCCCTTGTGTGTGAATGCGGCAGCCCCGATGTACGGGGCGTTGACCGGCGGATGCAGGTTGGCGATCTCGGCGACGTCGCGGGCTACAGAGAACAGGTGACGGAGCTGCTCGTCGCCGACCACCGCGTATCCCATCTTCAACTGCAGCGCGGGGATGAGGGTGCACAGGTTGGCGTTGCCGGTGCGCTCGCCGTAGCCGTTGATGCAGCCCTGGACCTGCACAGCACCGGCCCGCACCGCCGCCAGCGTGTTGGCAACGGCGCACCCGGTGTCGTCGTGGCAGTGGATGCCGAGCACGCCGCCGAATGCCGCGGTGGCCCGGGTGGTGACCGAGGCGATCCCGTCCGGTAGAGTGCCGCCGTTGGTGTCGCAGAGGGCGACGCGTCCCGCCCCACCAGCAAGCGCGGCCTCCAGGCAGCGGATCGCATAATCAGGGTCGGACCGGTGGCCGTCGAAGAAGTGTTCGGCGTCGAAATACACCTCGCGCCCGGCCGCCACCAGCCAGGCCACGGACTCCTCGATCATCAGGAGGTTCTCCTCGAGCGAGGTACGCAGCACGTCGTGCACCTGGCGATCCCAGCTCTTGCCGACCAGCGTGACAATCGGAGCCGCCGAATCGAGCAGAGCGCGCAGTTGCAGGTCATCCTGCGGCCGCACTCCGGGCCGGCGCGTCGCCCCGAACGCGGCCAGTCGGGCGTGCTCGAACCTGACGCCTCGAGTGCTGGCGAAGAACTCGGTGTCGGTCTGGTTGGCGCCGGGCCAACCGCCCTCGATGACGCTGACCCCGATGCGGTCGAGGTGCTCTGCAATGCGCACCTTGTCGGACACCGAGAAGTTGATGCCAACGCCCTGGGCGCCGTCGCGCAGCGTCGTGTCGTAGATCTCGAGGGTCATCCGCCAACGCCTGCGGCTGTAGGGAGGCGCGCCGGCAGCGCGGCCACGACCGCCGCACCGGCGGCCGATGTGGATGTGGTGCCGCCCAGGTCGGCGGTCAGCACGTCGTTGTCGATGCAGGCGTCGACCGCGGCCTCGACCGCCACCGCCAGGTCGGCGCGCTGCAGCGAGTGCCGCAGCATCAGCGCAACGCTGAGGATGGCGCCGTACGGATCGGCAATGTCCATCCCGGCGATCTCCGGGGCACTGCCGTGCACCGGCTCGAAAAGCCCGGGACCGGACTCACCGAGGCTGGCTGACGGGAGCAGGCCGAGCGAACCGGCCAGAACCGCGGCCTCGTCGCTGAGGATGTCGCCGAAGAGGTTCTCGGACACGATCACGTCGATTTCGCGCGGCCGCTGTACCAGCCGCATCGCGAACGAATCGACCAGCGCGTGCTCGAGCGTCACGGTGGGATATTCGTGCGCCAGCGCACTCACCGCGTCTCGCCACAGCTCACCCGTGGCCAGCACATTGGCCTTGTCGACCGACGTGAGCCTGCCCCTGCGCTGCACCGCCAGGGCGAAGGCGACGCGAGCGATCCGCTCCACCTCGTCACGCGTATACACGATGCTGTCGACCGCGGAGTTGGCCTGGCGACGCTTCGGCTGTCCGAAGTACGCGCCGCCGGTGAGCTCGCGGACCACGACAAGATCGACGCCTCGAACCACCTCGGCACGCAGCGGAGTGCGGTCGACCAGCCGTGGGTGGACACGCACCGGGCGCAGGTTGGCGAAGACACGCAGGCCGGAGCGTAGTGCCAGCAGGCCGGCCTCGCAGCGCCGCGCTCCGCTGAGGTGATCCCACTTCGGTCCGCCGACGGCCCCGAGCAGGACGGCGTCGGCCGCCTGGCAGGCGCGCAGCGTCTCCTCCGGCAACGGGGTGCCGGTCTCGTCGATGGCGCGACCGCCGATGAGATGTTCGGCAACCGTCAGCTCGATGTCTGCCGCGTCCGCCACGGCACGGAGCACGGCGATCGCCTGGGCGGTGACCTCGACACCGACGCCGTCGCCAGGCAGGGCGACGACATGCACGGTCATACCGGTTGCTCTACGCGCGAGACGTCGGGCATCCACGCCGGCCGGGTCGCCTCATAGGCCGAGATCTCGTCGAGGTTGTGCAGCGTCAGGGTGATGTCATCGAGGCCGTCGAGCAGTAGGCGGCGCTGCGTCGCCTCCAGTCGGAACGCGAAGCGCAGATCGCCGGCGCTGACGGTGCCATCCTCGAGGTCCACGATGCATTCGACGCCCGGTTCCTCCGCGGCGAGGTCCAGGAGCGCGCGCACCTCGTACTCGGCGAGGGTCACGGGCAGCAACCCGCAGCTGAGCGCGTTGCCGTGGAATATGTCGGCGAATGACGGCGCGATCACGGCGCGGAAGCCGTGATCCTGCAGTGCCCACACCGCGTGCTCGCGCGAGGATCCGCAGCCGAAGTTCCTCCCCGCAAGCAGCACGGTTCCGGTGCGGTATGCGGGAGCGTTGAGCACGAAGGAGGGGCGTTCGGCGCCGCTTTCGTCGTAGCGCCATTCGTGGAAGAGGAACGCCCCGTAGCCCGTGCGCTCGATGCGCTTGAGGAACTGCTTGGGGATGATCTGGTCGGTGTCGACGTCGGAGCGGTCGAGCGGCACCAGGGTGCCGTGCTCGCAGCGGAACGGCTTCATCTCGCAACCTCGGCAACCCGGACGTCGAAGCTGCGCACGTCGGTGATCCGACCCTTGATGGCAGCGGCCGCGGCCATCGGCGGCGAGACCAGGTGGGTGCGGCCACCGCGTCCCTGGCGCCCCTCGAAGTTGCGGTTGCTGGTGCTGGCGCACCTCTCGCCCGGCTTGAGGATGTCAGGGTTCATGCCCAGGCACATCGAACAGCCCGCGTCGCGCCACTCCGCTCCCGCGTTGCGGAAGATGGTGTCGAGCCCTTCAGTCTCGGCCTGTCGCTTGACCTGCTGGGAGCCGGGAACGACCAGCACGCGCACCCCGGCGGCCACGCGGCGGCCGCCCATGACGGAGGCCGCGCTCCGCAGGTCCTCGATGCGCG
>CATPBU010000251.1 GCA_955652455.1 Candidatus Dormiibacterota bacterium | reverse complement strand
CCACGTATAGCGGGTCGATCTGGCCGCTGACGGGCGCAAAGTTAGCGTTGGCTCCGGCCTCGCAGAAGCTCGGGGCGCCGCTGGCGGGGGGTGCCGCACAGTAGAAGTTCTTGCTGTACTGGAAGTCGACGGTCTTGCCGCCGAGCCAACCGGCGGTCGTCCCATGATCAACGTCGCCGGTACCGCCACCGTGAATGCACGGATTGCTGATCGAGCAGCTTTGCTGAGCGTGGCCGGCCGCGCTGACCGTGCCGATGGTCACCGTGAAGACGGCGGCGACCGCGATAAATGCAGCCACAGTTGCCTGCCATCGAGTCAAGTGATGTCGTGGCATGAATGCTCCTAAAGAATTAGATGAGTGTGATTCGATTGCTGCGGGGACGGATTTTCGTATCGAGCGGCGCCCCTCCTTTGGTGCTTGAAGCTCAACAAACAAGAGCCTCACGATGTGTGCGACTCCCTTCCCTACGGTGGCGGTCACACAGTTGGATCACGCAGGTCCCACCTCCGTGCAACTCGCAAACCGAGTTTCCACGGGTCCCCCACTCGATGGTCTGGACTCTTCGGCAGGCCCGAGTGCTCGCCGAGTTGTGCCATCGCGACCTGGTGCGGGCGCCTAAGGAGAGGGCAGCCCCAGTCGGGTCAAACAGTGCACGCCCACAAATCGCTACACCGCCAGTACCATCGTGGCCTGCATGGCTACGAGCGGAAAGCGGACTAACCCCCAGCAGCCTCGGCTTGAGAGTCTCACGCGGGAGGAGTGCCTCGAACACCTCGAGCGTGCCGTCGTCGGTCGCATCGGCTACGTGGTCGAGGGAGTCGCCATCATCCTGCCGGTGAACTTCACGGTGCTCGGCGGCAGCATTGTCTTCTGCACCGCTAAAGGGAGCAAGCTCAGCTGGCTGAGCCACCACAGCCGGGTGGCTTTTGAGGTGGATGAGAGTCGGCCGTCGGACCGTACGGGATGGAGCGTGCTCATCCGTGGATCAGCCCAAGAGGTGACCGACCCCGATGAACTCGACGCGCTCCGTCGCGGGCCCTTGCGTTCCTGGGTGCACCCGTCCACCGAGCACTGGGTGCGTATCAGCATCGACGAGATCTCGGGGCGAGCACTCCGCGGTTCCGATACGGGCGACGACAGCTGACCAACGTCGCCCTGCTGGAGGGCGCCGTGATCGGTGAGTGTCGCGAGACGAGATCTGCGCGGGAGGCTCCTGGCCTGCTCGTCTGCTGAGAGGAGGGGAGGCTCGTGGTCCGGGAGGTTCACCGCCCGGGGCGCCGCCGAACGGGCATCATCGAGGGATGCCGTTCAAAACGATCATCGAGCCTTTCCGCATTCACTCCGTCGAACCGCTGCGGATGACCTCGCCGGCGGCCCGTCGTCGGGCAGTCCGTCAGGCCGGCTTCAACCTCTTCGCGCTCCATTCCAGCGATGTGCTCATCGACCTGCTGACCGACTCCGGCACGGGCGCCATGTCGGCTGATCAGTGGGCCGGGATCCAGCGTGGCGACGAGAGCTACGCGGGTTCGCCCTCCTGGTTCCGATTTCTCGAAAGCGTGCGCGCCCTCTTCCCGTTCAAGCACATCATCCCAACGCACCAGGGCCGCGCAGCCGAGAAGATCCTCTTCTCGGCCATCGCCGGCCCTGGACAAGTGGTGCCCAACAACACCCACTTCGACACCACGCGTGCAAACGTCGAATCCACCGGTGCCGAGGCCGTCGACCTTCTGTGTCGGGAGGGGCTCGATCCTGCCGCGATACATCCCTTCAAGGGCAACATGGACACAAGTCGCCTCGAGGAGCTCCTGCGGAATCGCCACCGCGGCGCGGTCCCCGCCGTGTTCGTGACGATCACGAACAACTCCGGTGGTGGGCAGCCTGTTTCGCTCGAGAACCTCCGTTCCGTGCGCGAGATCTGCACACGACACGGGGTGCCACTCTTCTTGGACGCCTGCCGCTTCGCGGAGAACGCGTGGTTCATACGCGCACGCGAGCCTGGCCAGCACTCGCGCACCGTGCGCGACATCGTGCACGAAATGGCGTCACTTGCCGACGGGATGACGATGAGCGCGAAAAAGGATGGCCTCGCGAACATCGGAGGCTGGCTCGCCGTGAACGATGACGAGCTTGCCACGCGCTGCCGTAACCTTCTGATCCTCACCGAGGGCTTCCCCACGTACGGCGGTCTGGCGGGCCGCGACCTCGAGGCGATCGCGCAGGGGCTGCGGGAGGTCGTTCACCACGACTATCTGCAGTACCGCATCCGATCGACGGCATATCTCGGCGAAGCACTAACCGAGATCGGGGTCCCCATTGTTCAGCCCACCGGTGGCCACGCCGTATACATCGACGCCCGAGGACTCCTCCCCCACGTCCCGCCGCTGCAGTATCCGGGGCAGGCCCTCGCAGTCGCCCTCTACGAGGCAGGTGGGATACGTGGCTGCGAGATCGGTACTGTGATGTTCGGCCGCCACCCCGATGGAACCGAGACGCCGGCGGCGATGGACCTCGTACGTCTGGCCATCCCGCGCCGCACCTATACGCAGAGCCACATGGACTACGCCATTGAAGTCTGCGCCCAAGTAGCAAGCCGGGCGGCTGATCTCCGAGGTTATCGGATCGTCGACGAGCCTCCGGCGCTGCGCCACTTTTCGGCTCGCTTTGAGCAGTTGTCACCGGCCTGAGTGGCGCCACGGCTCGGTGAGTGGCAGGCATCCGCTCTTAAGCCCGCATCGACGATCGGATCCGCTGCGCCAAGCACAGCGGCATGCGTAACTTGCCCTTCCCCGACTTTGCGGCCAACGCCGTCTGGCTGCAGCTGGTGCTCATGGCGCTCGACCTGATCGCCTGGTCCCACGGTGTCCTGCTCGAGGGCCAGGCAAGCACTGGGAGCCGAAGCGGCTGCGCTACGCGCTCTTCCATGCGGCGGCACGGCTGACTCGCAGCGGCCGCAGCCTTCACCTGCGCCTGCAACGACGATGGCCATGGTCGGTGCTGCTGGCCGACGCCTTCGCACGGCTCCGAGCCATACCCACCGCGGACTGAACTCCTCCGAAGCCACTACTGACGGCAAGCCGTACAACCGGCTGCCCCGGAACGGCGCAGTGACGTCGCGCAGCGCGTCATTTGCATCGCGACTGAATCTCACGCGCGTACACCTAGTGGGAGCGGCCACCGCAACCGCGCTCAGCTCTCGCCGAAAGGCATCAGACGCGGATTTCACCGCACGAGTGAATGATCCGGGCTAGGTTGACACGCCGGGCGCAAGCCGCCCATGCTCGGGACTCGATGCGTCTTGATGGGAGGCGTGGGTGTGCGAAAGCGATCGGTGAGAGGCGGGCTGGTGATTTTGGTCACTGCGCTCGCGCTTGCAGCCGGAGCAGCCAGCCTCGCCTCATCTGCGCGTCCGGTCATCGGGGCCGCCGCATCCCCCTCCCCCATCAAACATATCGTCATCCTGATGCTGGAGAACCATTCATTCGACAACTACTTCGGAACCTTTCCCGGCGCCAATGGCATCCCGTCCGGCGTGTGTCTCCCCAATCCCGCTGCCGGAAAATGCACGGCTCCGTACCACAACCCCGCCGGTTTCTCACGCGATCTCCCGCATGAGTACGCTGCCGCCGTGGCTGACATGAACAAGGGAAAGATGGACGGTTTCCTGCCCTCCGAGCAGCATGCGTGCAAGTGCTCGCTGACGGAGGCGGCCGGCTACTCCAACGGCTCGGACATTCCGTCGTTCTGGCAATACGCACAGGACTACACGCTCACGGACAACATGTTCGAACAGGTGCAGTCGTGGAGCTTCCCGTCCCACGTTTCGCTGGTATCGGGGTGGGCGGCGGCGTGCACATCGCCCACCAACCCGATGAGCTGCACCGGCACGCCCAAGATGGGCTTTCCCGGATGGAGCACCTGGCCCGACCCGTCCGGCACTCTGCCGTGGACGGACATGACCTACCTCATGTACACCCACGGCGTCAGCTGGGGGTACTACGACGCCGCCAACACGTCGCCGGCCTGCACGTCCGCGGGCTGCACTATGAGCAAGGGAGGCAACGGAACGCACATCTGGTGGAACCCGCTGCCCTGGTTCACCGACGTCAGGCAGGACGGCCAGCTGGCTGACATCTCCACGCAAAGCTCGTTCTTCAACGCCCTGTCCTCCAACACCCTGCCGGACGTGTCGTGGGTCATTCCCAACAACACGCAGAGCGGCCACCCTGGGATCAGCACCAATTCGGGGAGCGAGCAGTTCGCGGTCAGCGTCATCAACGCGATCGAGTCCAGCCCGGAATGGTCCAGCACTGCCATCCTGCTCGGCTGGGACGACTGGGGTGGCGAGTACGACCACGTCGTCCCGCCGTCTGTCGACGCCCTCGGTTATGGCCTCCGCGTGCCGAGCATCATCATCAGCCCCTACGCCAGGAAGGGGTACATCGACCACCAGACGCTTTCCTACGACGCGTACAACAAGTTCATCGAGGACACGTTCCTCAACGGGCAACGCCTCAACCCGGCGAACGATGGACGGCCCGATTCGAGGCCGAGCGTCCGCGAGAACAATCCGCTGCTCGGCGATCTCAGCAAGGACTTCGACTTCACACAGCCCCCGTCGGCACCGATTCTGCTTCCCTCAGTCGCGGGTCCGAATCAGGTGATCCCTGGCGCAGCAGTGACCGTGAGCGGTGCCCACTTCCACCCCGGCGACACGGTGACTCTCACACTCAACTGCGGAGCACCCAACTGCAGCGGTGGCACACCCCTGGGAACAACGACCGCGGGCGCCGACGGATCCTTCACGACCACGGTGACCGCCCCGACCAACCTCGCGCCGGGCAGCTACGCCGTCAGCGCTTGGGGAAGCAATCCGCTGACGTCTTTCGGCGTCATGTCGACGACGCTCACCAACACGGCGGGCGTTGCGCCAACGGTGGCAGCCGACAATTCCAACCCCGACTGACGCGCGACCGGCCCTCGGGGATCAGGCGCGGAGCTCTAGTGTCACCAAGTGCCTCAGGGTCGGCGATGCCGATCCAGGACAAGGGCTTTCGGCATCACCTGGTGTCAGTCCGTGCTGTCGTCAGCCGACAAGTTGGTCCGCAATCGGTCGGCAAACGTCCTCCCGGTCAGCGATCAGTGCGATTGCGATCGCCTCAAGGGGCATACGTGAGCCACGATCTGGACCGGATTCGGGGTTCTGGCCCACAACCTGGACCGGTTTGTCGCCCTCGCCTGAAAACTCATCGGCGAAAACATGCACCACCCGACCTCGTGAATCACCACCAGCCGTTCGCGATCACCCGCGCCCGTTTTTCAGGGCGACGTGGTTAGGGCTTGCCGGTCAATGCACCGCGGTGTTGGTGAGTGCGAAGTATGTGAGGGGGTCACTGCCCTCGGCGCTGGCGAACTGGTTGCCCGTGCCCAACGAAGGAGGCACGGTGACAGTCGCGGTGAAGCTTCCATCAGCAGCCACGAGGGCGGAGCCGGCCACGACGCCGCCGGCACAATCAGGCGTGCCGCAGTTGAGCACCACGTGGACGGTATCGCCCGGCTTGTAATAGGCGCCGCTCACGGAGATCTGCGTTCCCCGCGCGATCGTGGCCGGCACCGTCACAGTGGGAAAGAGGATCGGGGCCGACGGCGGCTTGCTGAAGTCGAAATCGCTGACCAGGTTGCCAAGCAACGGGTTGTTCTCACGAACCGTTGTGCGGGAGTCGGGCCGCTGATCCGTCTTCGGATCCAGCCGCTGGCCGCCGAGGAAGTCGTCCTCGATGAACTTGTTGTAGGCGTCGAAGCTGAGCGTCTGGTTGTCGATGTACCCCTTCTTGGCGTACGGGCTGATCAGGATGCTGGGCACACGCAGCCCGAAACCGAGGCCATCCACCGTGGGTGGCTTGATGTGGTCGTACTGCCCACCCCAGTCGTCCCAGGTCAGCAGGATGGCCGTGCTGCTCCACGCCGAGCTGGATTCGATCGCATTGATCAGGCTGACCACATACGGCTCACTATTGAGCTGGTTGCCTGTGCCTGGGTGGCCGCTGACCGCCTGGGTTGGCACAACCCAGGAGACCGCTGGAAGGTTGCCGCTGGAGATATCCGTGTAGAACGAGCTGAGCTCCTTGATGTTGCCAAGCTGGCCATCGTTCTGCACGTCCTCGAACCACGGCAGAGGGTTGAAGATCGCCGGCGTCGCGGCGGACTGCGGACCCATGACGCAACCGCTGGAGGCGCAGTCGGGCTCGGTGCCGTCAGCGACGTAGTAGCCCCAGCTGGTACCGTTCTGGTGGAGCAACCAGGTCAGGTCCGTCCAAGGCAGTGTCGTTGCCGGCCAGGTGGTGCGAGTCGGCTGGCCAATGTTCAGTCTGCCGGTGCAGCTGAAGGGATCGGTCTGCGACTTGCATGAGGCACTCCACTCGGAGACCAGCGACAGGTGGGAGGGCCAGCTCCACGAGGCCACCGGCTCAAAGAGGTTGTCGTGCAGGGTGTAGTTCTCGGCGTAGCGCCAGAACACCGGGATCTCGCGCGCATCGAAGTAACTCATGGATTCGTGAAGTGCGCAATTGCACGCCTGCTGCTCCTGGGCGACGAAGCCGTCCATCTTCCCGTTGTTGACGTCGGCGACCGACGACTGGCTCCAGTGCGGAATGTCGTGGGAGAAACCGGTCGTGTTGTGGTACGGCGCATCACAACCCTTCGTCCTGGGGTCGGGAACGCAGACGCCAGACGGGATTCCGTACCCAGGCTGGAGACCGGGGAACGTCCCGAAGTAGTCGTCGAAGGAGTGGTTCTCCTCCATGATGATGACGACGTGCTGGATCGGGGTCGCGGTCGTCGCGTGGGTCCCCCCGGACGGCCCGAGCGCCGTGGCGCGCGCGGCCACACCGCCGACGGTCGATGCGACCAAGATCGCCAGGCCGGCCAGGAGGCCGAGCCGCAACCGCAGCGAGCGGCGGCGACCGCTCGATTGGCCGGCTTGAAGCATGGTGGCCGTCAGCGGCTCAGCTGACGTCACCCGGACTGTTGCCGGCGACG
This sequence comes from Candidatus Dormiibacterota bacterium, assembly GCA_955652455.1. The sequence goes on along the minus strand of CATPBU010000251.1, from coordinate 936 downwards.
GTGCTGTTGCTGCCGTTCTCGATGAAGATATCACCCGTGGCCAGGCTGGCGCCGGCGGCCACCTCGAGGATCCGGAAGTCCGGGGTGCCGCTCGCCTCGCTGCGCGCGATGGTGGCGTCGTCGCCGTTGATGGTGACGGTCTTGCCGTTGACGTTGATGATCACGGGAGGCCGTCCGGGCATGGCCACGACCGACGGCGTGCCTGCGACGCGCCCATCTCTGCCCCGTGCGTCTGCCATGTTGGTCCCCTCGCTGCAGGTCTGCTCACGTTGTCCCGGGTGTTGCTGGTGATGCCGCCGCCACTGAGCGCCCGGGTGGAGGTGGAGTCGGTGAAGATGCCGCCTCCGCCTCCGAGAGCGGGGGCGGTGTTACTCGCGACTGCCCGGCGGGCGGGTCGCATCATACGCATGGCGCACTGGCGCCGTTTGAGGAGCGGTCAGGGCACCTCACGCGGCCGGCGGCTGCGCTTGGGTCTGTTTTCTTTCTCCTGTCCCCGCTCCCGTGCCCGCGCGGGTGCCGGGGGGAGCGGCTGCCCGCGCATAGGTAGCCGAAAACCATTATCGCATAACCCAAATGGCGGAGCGAGAGGGATTCGAACCCTCGATCCGAGTTGCCCCGGATACCGCATTTCCAGATCGTGCCAGGGCTGTCCACCGCCGTCCGTGATGGTCCATCCCGAACTCGCTGGCAGTGCGATTGACGCGCTCCCGTCCACCGGAATCCGGCCTCGTCCGGCCCGGTGGGGGTCAACGTGGGGGTCAGAAAACGCCAGAGTTGGCAGCAATCCCAGGAGCCACACAGACGAAACCAGCGCCAAGCACATGGGCATGAGCCATCGCACCGTCCGCCGACGCCTGGCTCTGCTTTTCGAACTTCTCGGCGTGTCAAGTCGGTTCCAGGCTGGGCTAGAAGCTGGCAAGCAAGGCTGGGTGTGAT
>CATPBU010000250.1 GCA_955652455.1 Candidatus Dormiibacterota bacterium | reverse complement strand
TCTGGAAACTGATTCAGGATTCATGTTAGCATCCCGCGCCAGTGGCGTTCGCCAGGCACAGGGTGGGTGATGGGAAGCGTCAATACGAGGCCGTCTGAGTCGTCTTCAGCCGCGTTGGCGGTCTCCGACCTGACGGTCCACTTCGGCGGGGTCATCGCGCTCCAGGACGTCTCCATCGAGATGCGTCCGCAGCAGATCCTGGGGGTGATCGGACCCAACGGCGCTGGTAAGACCACGCTCTTCAACGCCATCTGCCGGTTGGTGACACCGAGCCGCGGCAGCATCACCTACGCAGGTCGGTCACTGCTGTCAATGCGGCCCTCCCAACTCGCGGGTATGGGTATCGTGCGCACCCTCCAGGGGCTCGGTCTCTGGACACGTCTCAGCGTGCTCGAGAACGTCATGCTCGGCGCACCGGTATCGACTGGCATGGCCAGCGACCTGTTCGCCCTGCCCCGCGCTGACAGAGGTGAGCGCGAGCGGGCTGATGCGGCCGTGGCCGTCCTTGATGAGCTCGGCATCGGGGGATACGCCCGGGCGTATCCCGGCTCGCTGCCACACGGCATCCAGAAACGCGTGGTTCTCGCACGTGCGCTCATGGGCCGCCCGTCGCTGCTCCTGCTCGACGAGCCCGCCAGCGGGCTCTCGGCGGGTGAGGTCGAGCAGCTCGTGGAGCTGCTGCGCCGACTCAGGGGAGACATGGGGATCGCGCTCGTCGAACATCACCTCGACATGGTGATGGCGGTGAGCGATCGCGTCACCGTGCTCAGCCTCGGCAGGGTGATCGCCTCGGGAACACCGGACGAGATCCGCGCCAACGACGAGGTGACCACCGCATACCTTGGCAGCCAGGTGGCTCATGCTTGAGGTCACCGATCTGACCGTCGCCTATGGCGGCGTGGTCGCGCTGGACGGCGTGTCGCTGACCGTTGCGGAGGGAATGATCACCACGGTGCTCGGCGCCAATGGTGCGGGCAAGACAACGCTGGTTCGCACCATCTCGGGGCTGGTGAAAGCGCGTCGCGGCAGCGTGCGTGTCGCAGGCGCAGAGCTGACCGGCCGCGCTCCGGAGGCCATCGCGCGTTTGGGCGTTGCCCATGTCCCTGAGGGTCACGGCATCATCAGCGAGATCACCGTCGACGAGAATCTGCGCCTCGGTGGGCTATGGCGGCGCGACCGCGCCGATCAACGGCTGGCCATCGAGGAGGCGTACGAGCTGTTTCCGCCCCTGCTGGCGCGCCGCCACCTGCACGCCGCCAGCCTCTCTGGAGGAGAGCGCCAGATGCTCTCCATCGGTCGCGCGCTGGCCTCACGTCCACGAGTGATGCTGCTCGACGAACCATCGCTGGGGCTGCATGCGACTGTGCTCGCGCAGATCATGGACCGGCTGCGCACGCTCACGGACGAACGGCGGCTCGCCGTGCTTCTCATCGAGCAGAACGCGCGCAGCGCCCTGTCGGTCGCCGATGACGCGCTGCTGCTGTCGCTGGGCAAGGTGGTGGCCCGCGACCGCGCCGCTCAGCTGGCCGGCGACGACGCGCTGCGCCATGCGTACCTGGGCTTCTGAGATGACGACGTTCCTGATCCTCACCGTCGACGGGGTGACCAATGGCTTTGTTTACGCCATCGTCGCGCTGGCGCTGGTGATGATCTGGCGCGCCACACGTGTCATCAACTACGCACAGGGTGCGATGGGCATGTTCACCACCTACGTCACCCTTTTTGCCATCTCGCACGGAGTCACATACTGGTTGGCCTTTGTGATCGCGCTCGGCGGCGGCTTCCTCCTCGGCGCCAGCGTCGAGCGCGTCGTGGTGCGGCCGGTCGAGTCGCGGCCGCCGCTCAACGTGATCATTCTCACCCTGGGCTTGCTCATCTTCCTCGAGGCGCTGGCGCCGATGCTGTTCGGCGGCCAAGTCAAGTCCTTTCCAGCGCCGTTCTCTCGCATCGGCCTCAGCATCGGCACCACGCAGCTGTACATCGCGCCGTTCGACATCTTTGTGATCGGGACGGTCATCCTGACCATGGTCGCGTTGTTGCTCTTCTTCCAGCGCACGACCATCGGGCTGCGCATGCGTGCCGCGGCATTCAACCCGGAGATCGCGCGCCTGCTCGGGGTGCGCGTCGGCCGCATGCTCACCCTGGGGTGGGGCCTGGCGGCGCTCCTCGGTGCGATGGCGGGAGTTCTCATCGCTCCGGCCATCTTCCTGTATCCCAACAACATGGATGAGATCCTCGTCTTCGGTTTCACAGGCGCCATCCTGGGCGGCTTGGACAGCCCTGTCGGCGCGGTGGTCGGAGCACTGCTGGTGGGCCTTGGTCTCAGCTACGTCGGCGGATATGCCGGGGCCGACCTAGAGACAATCGGTGGACTGGTCATCCTGATTGCGGTGCTCATGATCCGTCCCCAGGGATTGTTCGCAGCTCGCAGGCAGCGTGAGGCGTGAGCGGCATGCACCTGCCGCGCTTCACCGTGCTGCGCCACGCCCTCATCTTTCTGCCGCTGGCGGTGCTGCTTCTCGCTCTGACATACGTGGTCGACGCGTTCACCGACTACAACATCGCAGGCATCGCCATCTTCGCGATCGCCGCCGCGGGCCTGACCGTCCTCACCGGCATCAACGGCCAGCTCTCGCTAGGGCACGGGGCGCTGATGGCGGTGGGCGCGTACACCACGTCGCTGCTGCTGAAAGGCCAACCGCAGTTTCCGTTCCTCCTGACGCTGCTGGCGTCGATCGTGTCGGCAGGGCTGGCCGGCGGCATCATCGGGGTTGCAGCCGCTCGCTTGCGCGGCCCGTACCTGGCCGGAGCGACGCTGGCGTTGGCCGTCGGGTTGCCTGGACTCGCCAGTCATTTCGGCAGCGTGCTGGGCGGCAACCAGGGCCTCAACGTCACACCGCCGGCCGCGCCGGCTGCGCTGGGAGGCGACTTTCCTGAGGAGAGATGGCTGGCCTGGATCGCCATCGTCGCCGCAATGATCACTCTGTTCCTTCTTGCCAACCTAGTGCGAGGCGGCACAGGGCGCACACTGCGCGCGGTGCACGACAACGAGACGGCGGCGCGGCTCGCCGGCATCGACGTGGCCCGCGTACAGGTGCTGGCCTTCGTGATCAGCGCCGCCTGCGCCGGGCTGGCCGGTTCGCTCCTCGCCTACCGGGCGGGCATCACCAGTCCCACGGGCTTCGGCCTGCCGCTCTCCCTGCAACTGCTCAGCGCGATCGTCATCGGCGGCCTGGGCAGCCTGTGGGGTGCGGTGTGGGGGTCGATCATCCTTGTGATGCTACCGGTCTGGACCAGTCCGCTGACCAGCAACCTCAATCTCTCCAGCGACATCACCAACAACCTGCCGCTCGCGGTGTACGGTGCGGTGCTTGTGTTCGCCATGCTGATCCTTCCGCGTGGCATCCAAGGCACTGCGACATCCCTCTTTGGCGGCGGTCGCCGGTGGTTCCTGAAACGACGTCTGAATCAACGGACAGCGGAGGTGGAGTTATGAAGGCGCGGCTACCCAACTCGAGGCGATGGGTGACGGCTGCGAGCGTGGGCGTGGCAACCGCAATGCTGGCTGCCTGTGGAAGCGGCAGCGGTGGTGGTTCCAGTTCCACCAGCAATCAGGCGTCGGCGCCGGGCATCACGCCAACCTCGGTGACGATCGGCAGCACGCAGCCGCTCACCGGCCCGGCGGCGCCCGGCTACTCGGAGATCGCGCCGGCCTCCAATGCCTACTTCAAGTACGTCAACGCCCACGGTGGCGTGTTCGGCAGGTCCATCAACTACAAGTTCCTCGACGACGGGTACAACCCCACCAACACAGCGTCGCTGACCCGACAGCTGGTGCTGCAGGACAGTGTGTACGCTGTGTTCGACTCTCTGGGGACGCCGACACATCTCGCCGTGGTCGACTACCTGAACCAGGAGAAAGTGCCGGATCTCTTCGTGGCGTCTGGATGCAACTGCTGGAACAACGTCTCAGCGCATCCAAACACGTTTGGCTGGCAGCCTGACTACACGATCGAGGGCAAGATCCTGGGCAACTACATCAAGCAGACATACGCGGGCAAGAAGGTTGGGTACTTCGCGCAGGGCCCCAATGATGAGTTCGGCACCGACGGTGTCGCCGGGCTGGACGATGTGCTCAAGAACGGTGGTGTCACGCTCGTCAGCCCAGTGCAGTACTACGCTCCCACCGCCGCCGGCGCCATGGGTGTGAAGGCCGAGATGGCGGCCATGCAGGCGGCCGGCGTGCAGGTGATCGCCAGCTTCTCGATCCCGTTGTTCACCGCAGCCGCGATGGCCAGTGCAGCGAGCATCAACTACCATCCCCAGTTTGTTGTCAGCAACGTGGGGGCGGACGTCCCCACCCTTACCGCGATTCTCACCGGTGGTGCGCTCGG
>CATPBU010000249.1 GCA_955652455.1 Candidatus Dormiibacterota bacterium | reverse complement strand
CTCGACGGTCAGCCATGGGGTGAGCGCCGCCAGCGCCAGCACCAGGGTCGTCAGCGGCAGTGACCGGCTGCGCCGCCACACGATCAGCGTGATGAACAGGCATGTCAGCAGCCCGAAGATCGCCGCGGGGAGACGCTCAGTCGTGATCGTGAGCGGCAGCACGCGGAGAAGCGCGCTCAGGGTGTAGATGTAGACGGGATTCTTGTATTCGCCAAACGCGGTGAAGTAGAGGGGAAGATGGGCACCGTGCTCATCGACACCGTGAGTGCTGATGGTCCACGCGTTGTAGCCGATCGATGTCTCGTCGACATAGGCCCCTTGCGGCGCGCTGTCGAGGCCACTGAGGTTGCGGATCACGGTGAGAACGGCCGCCGCCGCGAGGACCACGATCCACGGACTGTGGCGAACTCGAGCGACTGCGACGGCGCTCGTCACGAGGTGAAAGTGAAGGCGCCCAGGTGCAGCCACGGAGCCAGTGTCGCCCCGAAATAGCCGCGTGCCGCCAATCGATGCGCGCCGATGGAGCGGACGTTGGCGAGGGCGTCGACGATGCTCTGGGTGAATCGCAGGTCGCGGACGGGACGGACCACCCGGCCATTGGCGATCAGAAACGTGCCGTCGCGGGTCATGCCGGTGATGATCGTTGCAAGCGGATGCACGGGCCGGACATACCAGAGCCGCGTGACCAGCAAACCGCGCTCGCAGGCGGCCACCATCGCGTCGGGATCGCTGTCGCCCGGCGCCAGGCAGAGGTACCGCGGCAGCGGCCCGTCGGTGTTCGGCTGTGGGAATGAGTGCCCGCTGGTGCGCACCTGTGCGCGGGCCGCCGTCACCGAGTCGTGGACGACAGCGTTGCACACGCCGCGGTCGATGATGGTCACTGGCAGCGTACTCGCACCCTCGCCGTCGAATGGCAGCGGCGCGAGCTGGCTCATGCCGACGTCGTCGGTGATGGTCACCGACTCGCTCATCAGCCGCTCGCCGAACCGCATGAAGCTGCGCTTCTCGAGGACAGCGAGGCCACCAAGCCCGACCAGGCCCAGGTACTCGAGCATCTCCGCGACCGCGTAGGGCGAGAGAACCACCTCGTACGTACCGGGCTCGAGCGGCCCCGCCCCGCGATTGCGTGCGCAAAGCTCGGTGGCCTCAGTGGCGAGATCGCCGGCGTCGATTTGCGAGATGTCGGCAGCATGTCGCGCCGCGTACGCGGAGCCGTCGTCCGAGCGGCACACGGCGATGAGTTCGGCGACGCTATGACGGGCGGTGCGCCGGAGCCCGGCGCTGCTGACCATCGCCACGGCGCTGACATCCGTCTCGCACGTGCCGAACGCGGTCTGGCCACGTGCGGAAGCCCTTGAGCAGACGGCGGCGACCTGGTCAGCCCGTTGTTCGGGCGTGACCGCTTCGGTGGCCGCGCTGTACCCGCTGCTGATGTCTGCGCCTCCGTCCGGTATGTACAGCGGCACCGGTTCGCTCGACGGCGTACGACTGCGGATGGCCTCCGCAGCGTGCACCAGCGTGGTGGCCACGTCGCCGTCGGCGACCTGCATCTCGGCGACCCCGGAGCGGCCGTCGCGGATCACCCGGAGTCGCAGATGCAGACTGCGGTCGGCGACGTTCTGGTGGATGCCGCCATTGGCGAAGCGAGTCAGTGCGGACGCGGTCTCGGTGACGGTGACCTCTGCCTCCGATCCGGCCGTGACGCGCTGAAGGATCCGGTCAGCGACGTCGAGCAGCTCCTCACCCCCACTCAGCTCACTCACGCCGGCCGCACCGCGACGTTGCGGAAGCGGCACGGAGCCGCGCCGTGGCCCACGTGCATGAGCTGGCCGGGCTGTCCCTTGCCGCAGTTGAGGACCCCGAACATCTGCCATTCCGCGGCGCCGCCGACGGCGTCGCACGAGTTCCAGAACTGCGGCGTACTGCCGCTGTAGAGGGGATTGCGCACCAGCCTGACGCGCCGGCCATCGCGGATCTCCCAGCCGGCCTGCGTGCCGAACTGGAAGTTCAGGCGGCGGTCGTCGATGCTCCACGAGCGGTTGGTCTCCAGGTAGACGCCGTGCTCGGTGGTGGCCACCATCTCCTCCAGGCTCGAGGTCCCAGGCTCAAGGTTGATGTTGGTCATGCGGATCAGCGGAAGGCGGTTCCAACTCTCGGCACGCACGGTCCCGCCGCTGACGGCGTCGAACATCGATGCCGTCTCGCGTGACGTGAGGTAGCCGCTGAACAACCCGCCGTCGATCAGGAGCGTCCGCTGCGCGGGCACACCTTCGTCGTCGTAACCGAACGTGCCCAGTCCGCGCGGGCTGGTGGCGTCGGCGGTGATGGTCACCTGCTCGCTGCCGTAGCGGAACCGTCCGAGCATCTCAGGCATCAGGAAGGACGTTCCCGCATATGCGGCCTCGAAGCCAAGGACGCGGTCGAGCTCAGTCGGGTGACCGCATGACTCATGCACCTGCAGCGCCGCCTGGGTGGCGTCGAGGATCAGCGTCATGGTCCCCGACGGACAGAGGTCGGCGCT
>CATPBU010000248.1 GCA_955652455.1 Candidatus Dormiibacterota bacterium | reverse complement strand
TGTACGCCATCATCGTCACCTCCGGGTCGGTGCTCCACGCGTCCGGCAACAGTGGCGTTCAGTCGGCCGCGCAGGCGGCCGAGGCTTTGCGGCCGCTGGCCGGGCCGTTCGCCTTCGTGCTGTTCTCGGTCGGGATCATCGGCACCGGTCTGCTCGCCATCCCGGTTCTCGCTGGGAGCGCCGCCTACGCCGTCAAGGAATTCCTGGGAATCCGCGGCAGCCTCACAGACCGCCCGATGTACCGTCCCACGTTCTACGGGATCATCTGCGTGGCCATGCTCGGGGGCCTGGTGATGAACTTCCTGGGCATCGATCCGATCAAGGCCCTGGTGGTGACCGCGATCATCAATGGCATCGTCGCTCCGCCGATCCTGGTGCTCATCGCGCTGCTGGCGCGCGATCGGTCGGTGATGGGCAGAAGGCGCAGCGGACCCTGGAGCAACGGGCTCGTGTGGGCGGCCACCTGCGTGATGGGCGTCGCCGCGATCGCTCTGATCCTCACACTGTTCTGACCGGTGCTGCTCAACCGTTGATGCACTGCTGCGTCGAGACCGGCTGGGTGCGCCCGCGGCCAAGCTGGATGTCCCCGGCGACCTGGGTCATGGTCAGCGCGTAGCCTTCGTTCGGATCGGTTGTGCTGGCGGCGAACACCACCCCCTGGACGGTCCCGTTGGTGTCGACCATCGGGCCGCCGGAGTTGCCCGGGATGACCACGGCCGCGAGCACCTCGATGTCGCGCTGTACGAGCGACGAGCCGTAGATGTTGTAGCCGGTTGCGTTCTCGGTACCTCGCACCAATGCCGGCACCACACTCTCCATCTGGCCGCCGGGATAGCCGATGACGGCGCCCTGCACGCGGCCCGGGTCGGCGGAGGCCATCGGCAGCGCCGCCAGGCCGAGGCCGGGGACGTGGAGGATGGCGACGTCCACGTTGGGATCGAAGTAGACAACCTCGGCGGAGTGGGTGTTGCCGTCGGGTGTGTCCACCTCGACGTGGCTCGAGCCGGCGACGACGTGAGCGTTGGTCAGCATGTCGTCGTTTCCGATCGGCCAGGAGGAACCTGCCTCGGCGCCGCCGCCGCAGCCGAACGCGACGACCTTGGAGCTTTCCGCCGCCGCCCTTTGAATGCCCACCGTCTTGATCAGCTTAGGAATGTCCGCGGGCGCGGGTGCCCCCGGAGCAAGGCCCGCGAACGGGTTGGGGAACTGGTGCTTGCGCAGCGAGTTCTCGAGCGCTGCCAGGAACCCGGGCGGTTGCGGGGCGATGCCGGCGAGGGCCCGCTCGATCGACGAGTGCTCGATCTGGGTGTCGAGCGCCGCCCAGGGACTCTGGGAGAACGTGAGCCCCAGGTACCAGGACCCGGCGAGCACGCCCAAGACGGCGATGACCGCGCCGAGGCCAGAATCCCACTGCGCGAACCGGGTGCGCAGCGTGCGTGTCCGTGCGCGAAAGCCAACGGCGGTGCCGATCCCCTGGATGATCAGGACGATGGCGAGGAAGATCCCGGACGTGACCAGTGGGCCGACCTCGGGCTGCTTGCTGAACAGCCCGGCGAGCGGCGGAGCGGTGGCCGCACCGACCAGGATCCCCACGACCAGCCCGACCAGGGACGGCCCGACCCAGCTGATGCCTCTGCGGTAGCCTGAGAAGAGCCCGGTTGCGACCAGGACGATGATCACACCGTCGAGAAGATCCACGGCGGACAGTTTGCCGTCTGATCACTGGGCTGCGCCCACCGCGCGCCGGGTCTGGCGGCGGCCTAGCCCCTATGCTCTAGGCGGGTCGGGGCGTGGCGCAGCCCGGTAGCGCACCTGCTTTGGGAGCAGGGGGTCGCTGGTTCGAATCCAGTCGCCCCGACTTCATCAAGTGAGCCGGACCGTGCGTGGGCTAGATGGCGGAGGAGGCGGACGGCGCCGCTACGGGTTGTCCCAGGTCCGGCTACGCGGCGCGGCCGTGCTCATCGCGGGAAATACCCTGAGCTCGAGCCCCTCACACGTCTGGCAACCAATCTGCCCACACCGTGAATCCTCCCCTGCACCACGACAGCCGCGACCGTTCTCGTTTCACGTCGCTCCTCCTCTTGCTTCCGATGGTCGTGGTGGCCGGGGTATCGATCGGCGGGCTCGCCGTCAACAATTCGGCGTCGGCCACCCTGCAGCGGACCGGGGTGATCGACGTGCAATTGGCCAACATCCGTGAACACCTGCGCGACGCGGCCCTCAGCGGAACTGCCTTCCTGGTCAGTCATGCCGCTCACGACGCCACCGCTCTCACCGTGGCCGGGAAACTGGTAGACGCCGGGCTTGCCGCCTTGGGGTCCTCTCCTGATCTGAGCTCCAGTGAGCAATCGGCACTGAGCGTGGTCCTTCGGGCGTGGCGGGTGACCAACGGCGCGCGGGCGGCTGTGCTGACGAGTGGGGCGGCGACCGCTTCCGCCGTCGATGTGCTCCTGAGGCCGGTGGTGGAAGACAACCTGAACACGTCGTTGACCGAAGTCACAGCGCAGCTCACGGCACTGGACGACCTCATCGCCGCGGACGTCACCGCCCGGCAGAGTCAACGCGACGCGACCCAGACCGCGTCCGCGCTGGCCATCGCCATGGCGATCACCATCGGATTCGTGGCCGCATTGTGGCTTCTGCGCCAGCTCAAGGAGCGACAGCAGATGGTGCGCCGGCGCGAACGACGGCTGTCGGCGCTGGTTGAGCATGCCAGCGATGGAATCCTGGTGATTGACCGCAGTGGGCATGTCGCGTTTGTCACCCCGTCATTCGATGAGGAGTTCTTTGACGACAGCGCCGGGGCGAAGGCGTTCGATGCGATGGTTCACCCTGACGATCGCGACCACACGGCAAAGGCATGGCAGCGGGTGATGTCCGGCGGGGGAGGGACCGTATCGGAGGTCGAGACCCGGCTCCTTCGCTTGGACGGCGAATGGCGGCATGCGTGGGTGAAGGTGACCAATCGGCTCGATGATCCCGCCGTTGATGGGATGGTCCTCAACGTGACCGACGTCAGCGAACGCCACGAGTTCGAGAAGAAGCTGACTCACCAGGCCCTTCACGATGCCCTCACCGGTCTCCCGAATCGCGATCTCCTCCGCCACCGTATGGAGCTGGCCACTGGCAGCGCCGGCCAAGAAGAGCACAGCGTTCTGTACCTCGATTGCGACGACTTCAAGCGCATCAACGATACGTTCGGCCATGCAGCGGGAGATCAATACCTCATCGAGCTGAGCAAACGATTTGTCGCATCGGTACGGCCCGAGGACACCGTCGCGCGGCTGGGTGGTGATGAGTTCGCCATCCTGCTCGAGAACACCGGGCCAACCGGCGCCGTCCTGACTGCCAAACGAATCATTGGTGCGCTGGACTTCCCAATTCTCATCGAAGGAAAAGAGCTGCATCCCAGCGCGAGCATCGGGGTGGCGTCGGGCCGGCTGGGCGCCCTCCGCCCGGAGACACTCATTGCGGACGCGGACCTGGCCATGTACTTCGCCAAGCGCGAAGGAAAGGGCGGGTATCGGCTGTTCGCCGACGAGATGCGCACCAAGCTCGTGGATCGTCTCGAGCTCGGCGAAGACCTCCGCCGTGCGATCGACTCCATCGCACTCGGAGTGGAGTACCAGCCGGTCATTGACCTGCAGACGGGCGGCATCGCGGGAGTTGAGGCACTGGCTCGGTGGGACCACCCTTCACGTGGGTGGGTCGGTCCGGACACCTTCATCCCGATTGCCGAGGAGCTCGGCCTGATTGAGCGCATCGATCAATGGGTCTTGCGGAAGGCCTGTACGGTGGGCCGTGCCTGGATCGAGGACGGACTACCGCCTTTCAGGATGGCTGTCAACTTGTCCGGGCGTGACCTGGAGCAGCCGGATCTGGTCGAGCAGGTTGCCCGAATCCTCAACGAGACCGGGTTTCCCGCGGAACAGCTGGACTTCGAGCTCACTGAAGGGGTGGCGATCAACGAGTCCAGCGGTGCCCAGGCGACTCTGGAGGCCCTCCATTCCCTCGGGGTGCACCTGGCAATCGACGACTTTGGCACCGGGTATTCAGCGCTGTCTCGCCTGCGCGACCTCCCCTTCGACAGGCTGAAGGTCGACAAGGCGTTCATCGACGACATCGACCGGGGCGCTGACGGTCCGATGCTCGTGGACACGATCCTCGAGATGGCCCATGTCCTCGGGCTCGACGTCGTCGCGGAGGGAGTGGAGACGGACACCCAGGCCCACTATCTCCGTCAGCGAGGGTGTGACTTCGCCCAGGGCTTCCTGTTCAGCAAACCGATGAGTGACGATGAAATGGCCATGCTGCTGAGACGTCAACAGCTTCCGGTCCTCGCTCTGCCCGCATGAATCGGGCGACCAGCCGATCTCGCGGAGCCCCGAGGTCGCAGTTCTGAGACTTTCATGTTCCGGAGTGGTGCATGACCGCGATGGGTTCCCGTTCGCGGCAGGGGACGATCACACAGCTCATCTGGAGCGCCTTCATGGGGGGAGGTTACATCGCTTCCCCGTATTTGCCTCGCCATCATCTGGAGCCCGCTTTGTTGCCAAGGACTGCCCGCCGTGCGCTGACTGTCCTGCTGGGCATGAGCCTCCCCGTGGTCGGCCTCTCAACTGTGGGACGGACGACGGTGCACGCGGCCGGAACGGCCATCTTCACGGAGAGCTTCAAGAACAATTCGGTTCCTGATCCACACTGGGTGATTGGCGGCTCCAACTTCACGCCCTGCATGACGGCCACCGGGAACAACTCGGTGACGCCCATCGAGAGCTGTGCCGGGACCGCGGACGCGCCAGGGAGTGGAGCGGTCCGGCTGACGAATGCGGGAAACAACGAGAGCGGGTTTCTCTTCTACAACTCCCCGCTTCCTGACACCGCCGGCATCGACGTCATCTTCGACGCATACCAGTACAGCGGTAATGGGGCTGACGGAATCGCCTTCTTCATGACCGATGGTCAATTCCAACTGGTGGCGCCAGGAACGTCCGGCGGCTACCTCGGTTACGCGGGCGGCAACCACGGCATCGGCAATGGCAACGGGGTGGCCCATGGGCTGTTCGGGCTTGGCCTCGATGCCTACGGCAACTTTTCCAACTTCGAGAACAGCCCGGCCCACGGCGGCGGCAGCTGTCCCAACACGCACACACCGGCGTTCGTGCCGAACGCCGTGGTGCTGCGCGGGCCGGGGGACGCCGACAAGGTCAACTACTGTTACCTGGCAGGAACCACAGCCCCGACCACGCTGCATGTCGACGCCGCCGCCGACCGAACCAATGGCGGGCTCAACAACGTCGTTCGCCATGTGCACATCGTGGTCGACCCGTCGAGCGACGCAACGCCGAAGGTGACGGTCAGCATCAACGGGACCCAGGTGCTGCAGGCGGCTGAGCCGGCGATGAGCCCGACGGTGAAGTTCGGGTGGACCGCGTCGACGGGCGGCTCCACCAACATCCACGAGATCCAGAACGTGACGGTGACCACGATCAACCCGCTGGGTCCAAGTCTGTCGGTTGCCAACACGATCAATAACGGTGGAACCTTCACCTCGGGTGGAGGCGCTGCCGGCGATGCCGCCTACACCATCACCAACGCTGCCAGCGCCAACTTCGAAACGCAGCCCTTCACCCTGACAGTGCCGGTTCCTGCCGGACTTGGGTATACGGGCGCCAGCAGCCCCGACCCGAACATGAGCTGTTTGGCGTCGACAGCGACGCAGCTCTCGTGCACCTACACGCCGTCCGGGTATGGGTTTGCACCGGCGCAGTCGGTGACGGCACATTTTCTGTTCTCGCCACTCGCCACCTATTCCCACAAGAACCTGGTGCTCACCGCAGCGGTGAGCTCACCGGATGGCGGGTCACCGACGGCCAACCAGACGTTGCAGATCATCCCGATGGCGGTGCCGAGCGCGATCACAACCACCGTGAACATCCCGGCGACCGTCGCGCAGGGCGCCAACGGCACCGGTCCGTTCACGTGGTTCATCGGGCCGGCGGCGAATCCGGCGCTGGTGTCAGCCGCGATAGTGGATGCGTCAGGCAACCTCACCATGACGCCGGTGGCTGGGGCCTCGGGCATAACGACCATCCCGCTCTCCGTCCAGGACGCAGCCGGGCAAACATCGGCCACGGCCAATGTGCAGGTGACAGTGCGGCCGACCGTCTCGGCGGTGGTGGGATCGGGAACCGGTCCAGCGCCGGTGTACGCCAACGTTCCAACGCCGGTGGGGACGGGCCCGTTCACCTACACATTCGTCACCACGCCCAACGCGGGAACGCAGGGCACGGTGCAGTTTGTGGCGGGGTCGCCGGAGCAGGTCAAATTCACGCCGGTACAAGGCTTCAGTGGAGCGGTTCCGACATTCACCTACCGCGTCTCCGATGCCGACGGGGCGCAGTCAGCGACCGCCACCGTCGACCTCACAGTGAACAAGCCGGTGCCGCCGACGGTCGCGGCCGTGTCGGGAACCATTGACGCCAACACCGTCTTCACCCAAACGGTGCCCGCGCCGATTGGCGCCTCACCGTTTGGCTACACCATTACGACGCCACCCGTGGCAGGGACGGAAACGATCTCCAATGCAGGGGTCGTGACCTTCACGCCGCCGAACAACGCCAGCGGCGTCTACACCTCCACATATCAGGCGCAGGACCAATACGGCCAGCCATCAAACGGCGGCCAGATCCAGGTGACGGTGCGCCCTGTGCCGGTAAACCTCGCC
>CATPBU010000247.1 GCA_955652455.1 Candidatus Dormiibacterota bacterium | reverse complement strand
CCCTCGGGTTGGCCAGTGCCTGCGCACCGAGCGCGCCGATCAGGGTGCCGAGGTTCCACAGAACGTAGACGCTGATGCCCGTCGCCCAGAACCCCAGCCGGTTGGCCTTGGCGGTCCCGCGTCCCAGGCTCATCGCCGTGCTCTCGTCGATCACCAGTTGGGCGGCCGCCAGCTTGCGAAGCCCGCGCACTTGCAGCAGCGGCGACAAGCGCAGCCCGTACAGGACATTGCGGGTGCCGAGCAGAAGTGAGGTCGCCGCCGCGGTCAGCGCGCCGCCACCGGCACCGAGCACGCCGACCAGCGCGTACTGCGACGCGCCGGTGAACATCGCCAGGGAGAGCACGCAGGTCTGCAGTACCGACAGCCCGGTGGCCGTGGCGATCGCACCGAAGGACAACGCGTAGGCGCCGGTGGCCAAGCCGATACCGGCGGCGTTACGCAGCACCGCAGCTCGAGCCGCGGGCCAGTCTTCGGCGGCTGCCTGCGGCGCGGGCGTTGAGTCCATCGGGCCAACGCTAGCGGCGAGCGCGGGCGGTTGTCCTGTCGCGATGCGGTGCGATACCGGCATGATGTCTGGAGCATGAGAGCCGCAGTGGCCAGGCGCCACTTCTTCAGTCTCCACGGCCAGCGCGTCGCGGAGCTGATCCTCGATTTCCTTGAGACCACTCAGCCGGCCCGCATCACCGCTGCAGACATGCGTGATGTGATGCGCACGCACCGGTCACGGCGGCGCAAGGCCTCGTGATCAGCCGCGCAGGATTGGCCCCGTGTGCACGGCTTCGAAGGCCGTCCCCGGCACCCTCTTCAACTGGTTGAGGTCGTTATCGTTCCAGCGCGGGTCGGTGGAACCGCTCACGTACCAGCTGCTGCCGTTGTCGGCGACGATCATGCCGTACCGCTGCAGCGCGGTCAGGATCACCAGCGCGGCGCCGTGATACGGTGACAGGTCGAACGACGCCTTGAGCCGGAAGCGCTCGCCCATCGGCGGATCGGCGGAATCGGCAACACCCGCCTGGTGGGTGGCCGGATGGATGAAGCCGTTCTGCGTCTGCGCGGCGGTGAAGCGCAGCGCATGGTCGATGAGCCCCGCTGCCACCTCGTCGTAACGCACCAAGCCGGGGAGGATCGGCAATCCCGCCGCGTCCGCCGACGTCCACGTGTCGGGCCGCAGCGCGTTGCTGCCGAGGTTGAACACAGCCCCTAAGGCGGCGTCCCAGCCGCTGCCACTGCGCCGCGCCTGGTAAAGCTCGTAGATGTGGCAGTTTCCGGAATCCACCACCAGGACGTGGGCATCGCTGCCCGACTCGACCGCGGCGTTGAGCGGCACGGGGTACGGTCCCGGATCGCTCTCATTTCCGTACGCCGTGAACGTGATCGGGACAAACGGCTGCGACCCGAGCACGACCGCATAGGGGATTCCGTACGACGGATCCGAGCCGAAGTCAGGGTGCACGAATTGACGGGACGAGTTGATCCGCGCCACGTAGGCAGACGAGTTGGTGTCGACCGGAAGGTGGGACACGTCCTGGTTCCAGGGATTGTTCGCGGGAAACACCCTGCAGCCACCGAGCGATGTACCAGCACCGCCACCGCCCGGGTTCGGGCTCGCGGTCGCCCGCGGCGTCGTCCGCGGAGCGGCCGGCGCTATGAGTGCGGCTGCGGGTGTCGTCGCCGCGAGCGTTGCTGCACTTGCGGAGGGGGCGGGGGTGGCCGGTGCCGAGGGGCGCGCGCCAGCCTTGGCCGGCCCAAGTGTGCCGGTCGCTGAAATGCGTGCCGACGCCACCGCACTGCCACAGGCGGTCACGGTGAGCAGGCCGACTGTGAACGCCAGCCGAAGCCGGAGGCGATGGCTGAATCGGTGCGGAAGAAGCACGCAGCCATGATCACCCGACCGCCGGTCGCACTTGTGATGGTTGTTTGACGAATCGCCCCTCGGTGACTCCAGTAATTCACGTCACGGGCATCGAAACGTGCCGGGAAAGGGAGTCGAACCCTTACGCCCTTACGGACACAGCGCCCTGAACGCTGCGTGTCTACCAATTCCACCACCCCGGCGAGCGACGGCGGTGTCCGATCCTAGCAGGAGGCCGGTTCAGCCCCGGTGCCAGGCGATGATGTCGTCGTACCGCGCCGAGGTGTACCCCACTGGCGGGATGACCACGGTGATCCCCGGTCGCACCACCATCGACACCTGCGGTGTCTCGAGAAACAGGCCGGGCAGGTCGTCGGCGAGCTGAGACGAGACGGCGAGCGCGGCTGACGCGCGAGCTGAAGGGGTCGACAGCGTCGCGACCCGGTCGAGCGCCTGGTCGAGGAAGGGGTCGGGTTGCCCTCCGGACACGTTGAAGCCGGCCGGAGGTACTGCTGTCGACCGCCAGAAGGAGCTGACGTCCGGGTCGGGCCCACTGTCCCAGTCGGCAATCGCCATGTCGTACACACCGCCGAGCAGCAGCTTGGTCAGCGCGGCGGCTGGCAGCGTCGACACGGTCACGTCGATTCCCGCGGCGGAAAGCTGCCGCTGGATCGAGGCGGCCACGTCCGGAAGCGGGGCGACATCGGCCACGGCCAGGCCCAGGTGAAGTCGCGACGCTCCGTGCACGCGGACGCCGTCGGGGCCCATCCTCCAGCCGTCGGAATCCAGCGTCGCGGCGGCTGAGCCGACATCGCGCGCTGGGATGACCGCATGTGGTGTTGCCCAGGCCACGCCGGCCGGAACGGCCCCGACCTCGGGCACAGCCATGCCGTGCAATGGCCCGGACACCAGCAGCGATCGGTCGATGGAGGCGGCGATGGCCTGGCGGACGGCGGGATCGGCCAGCATCGCCGTGCGCTCATTGAACAAGAGGTCGACGAAGCGGAACGTGGTGATGTCGTGAGGCGTGCCGCCGGCAGCCACCAGTTGCGCGCGGGCTGCCGGATCGGTGGCAACGACCGCATCAACGGACCTCGCTCGGAAGGCTGCGGCAGCATCACCGAAACTGCTGAACAGGTCGATCTCAACCTGGTTGAGGCGCACACCTGTCGCCGCGTGCGGATTG
>CATPBU010000246.1 GCA_955652455.1 Candidatus Dormiibacterota bacterium | reverse complement strand
GTGGACATTAGTTCTAGTCTACTGGAATGAAAGGATTCGAGAGATGGACGGGCCCAGGACGACCGTGGAGAGGCTGCTCGAGGCCACCAACCAGCACGACCTCGACGAACTGGTGGCGTGCTTTGCCGAGGACTATGAGAACGAGACACCGGTGCACCCCGCCCGGGGGTTTCGGGGCCGCGACCAGGTGCGCCGGAACTGGGATCAGATCTTCACCGCCGTTCCCGATGTTCGAGCCGAGATCACGCGAAGTGCGGTCGACGGCAACACGGTGTGGTCGGAATGGGAGATGCGTGGGACGCGGCGAGACGGGACTGCCCATCGCATGCGCGGCTGCATCCTGTTCAGCGTAGGCGACGGCGTGATCCGCTCGGCTCGCTTCTACCTCGAGCCCGTCGACGAGAACGACGCCGGCGTCGACGTCGCGGTGCGCGACCAGGTGGTGCGCCGGTGATCCTCGTCGCAGGTGGCACCGGTCATCTCGGGACCGAGCTGATCCCTCGCCTCACAGCCGGTGGCAGCCACGTCCGGGTGCTGACGCGCAACCCCATCCGCGCCCGGCAGCGACTGGGTAACACGCTGGAGTTCGCGCAAGGCGATGTCCGCGACCGGAAGTCCCTGGACGCCGCTATGGAGAACGTTGATGCGGTGATCTCGGCGGTGACCGGCTTCGGACCCGGCGGGCTCGGCCCCCGGGCGGTGGACTTCGAAGGCAACGTCAACCTGATCGGGGCGGCACAGACCGCGGGTGTTCGCCGCTTCGTGCTGGTATCCATGCACGATGCCCGCCCTGATCACCCGATGGAGCTCGCTCGGATGAAGCACGCTGCCGAGGAGGCCGTCCGCGCGAGCCGCCTCGAGTGGTCGATCGTGCGGCCCACTGCCTTCATGAGCCTCTGGGCGGGGATCGTCGGCGATCCCATCGCGAAGAAGGGGAAGACAACGGTGTTCGGCAGGGGCGACAACCCCGTCAACTTCAGCTCTGAGCGCGACGTCGCCGCCATTGTCGAGCGCGCGTTGCGCGGTCGCGACATGGTCGGTGCTGTGGTCAACTTCGGCGGACCTGACAACCTGACCTTCAATCAACTCGTCAAGCAGATCGAGGTCGCGTGCGGTCGCAACGCCACGGTGCGATACCTCCCAGTGCCCGTCATGCGGCTTTCGCGGCAGCTGATGAGGCCCTTCAAACCGGACGTCGCGGGCATGATCCAGGCTGGCATTGCCTTCGACAGCATCGACATGAGCTTCGATGCCACTGAGCTGCGGAGGCGCTTTCCAGACATGGAGCTCACCGGCGTTGCAGAGGTGGTCTCGGCTCGGTTCAATGGCGGACCAGAGGAAGGTAGCCTCAGGCGTTGACCCGGTCCATGTACCACGTGGCGCCACGCTCGCCCGCGACCGCGGCCGGCGACGCGATCTCGTCGAGCTTCCTCAGGTCCTCACCCGATAGGACGACATCCGCCGCCGCTACGTTGGCTTCGACGTTCGCGCGCTTGCGCGTGCCCGGGATCGGCACGATGTCGCCGGCCTGGTGCAGCAGCCACGCGAGTGCCAGCTGCGCGACGGTGATTCCATGCGCCTCGGCGATCTCCTGGAGCTGCAGAACGATGCGGCCGTTGCGGTCGAGGTTCTCGCCCTGGAAGCGCGGGACCGAGCTTCGCCAGTCATCCTCTGGCAGGTCGTCGCTGTGCAGATACCGGCCGGTGAGCAGTCCTCGACCGAGCGGACTATAGGCAACAAACCCGATCCCAAGTTGACGGGTGGCGGGCATGACCTCCGCCTCGACGTCGCGACTGAACAGCGAGTACTCGGTCTGCACCGCGGTGATCGGATGCGTCGGGTGCGCGCGCCGGATGGTGTCGGCCGAAGCCTCTGAGAGGCCGAGGTAGCGCACCTTGCCGGCGCGAACCAGATCTGCCATCCCGCCGACTGTCTCTTCGATTGGTGTGGTCGGGTCGACGCGATGCAGATAGTAGAGGTCGACGTAATCCGACCTCAGCCGTTGCAGACTGGCGTCGAGAAAGGCGCGGATGCCGTCCGGTTTGCCAAGGCCCGCCTCGCCTCCGCCGCCGAACTTGGTGGCCAGCACGACCTCGGATCGGCGACCTCCGATCACGCGCCCGATGATCTCCTCGCTTCGCCCCGCCCCGTAGACGTTCGCGGTGTCAATCAGGTTCACACCGAGGTCGAGGGCGCGCATCAGAGTCGCTTCCGACTCCCTATCGTCGGATTCGCCGTAGACGCCGGCGAAGCTCATCGCCCCAAAGCCGATCGCCGAAACCATTGGCCCCTCTGTACCCAGACGGCGCTGTTGCATGTGCCTGACTCCTCACCCGTGTTTGCCCCGCTCCCAAGGCTAGCTCTCTACACCACGCGTTCGCATCCCGCGCCCGGCAATCAATAATCCGGATGATGGAATCGGGCGAGCGGCTTTACGCGATGATCCTTGGCTACCGGGCGACCCAGATCATCCGCACCGCAGCGATGCTCGCTATCTGTGACGAGCTTGCCGGCGAACCGCTGCTGTCGTCCGTGCTCGCGGCCCGCGTCCAGGTGGAGCCGGCGCTGCTGCAGCGCCTCATGCAATCGCTGGCAGCTCTGGGGTTGCTCGCCGAGGCGGAGGACGGCCGTTTCTCCAACACCGAGATGGGCAACCTGCTCCGCAGGGACGTTCCTGGCAGCTTGCGAAACACCGCCATCGGTCTCGGCGAGGAAAGCTGGTGGAGGGCGTGGGGTGAACTCCCGCGCGGTGTCAGAGCCGGTGCCATTCCGTACGAGCTCGCGGAGGGAAAGACCTTCTGGCAGGAGGCGGCGGACGACCCTGCGGTGGCCGCCCGGTTCAACTCCTTCATGTCGGGGCAGGCGGAGATCTTCGTACCTCGGCTGCTGCACAGCTTTGACTTTTCGCGCGCTGCTCACGTCATTGACGTCGGGGGCGGCAACGGCGCCATGCTGGCCGGCATCCTGCACGCACACCCGCAGGCTCGGGGCACGCTGTTCGACCTTCCCGCCGGCCTCGCAGACGCTCCTGCGTATCTTCGCGCCCGAGGCGTGGAGAGCCGCTGCACTGTGGTGGCCGGATCGTTCTTCGAATCGGTCCCCGTGGGTGGCGATGTCTACATCCTTCGGAACATCCTGCACGACTGGCCTGACGACCGGGCAGCGGAGATCGTCGGCGTCTGCCGCCGTGCCATGGCTCTCGGGACCGTGTTGCTCGTCATCGACGCGGTGATGCCGGCGCGCGCGATCGACGAACCGGCCGAGCTCAATAGGTTCCTGTACGACATCAATATGTTCGTGCTGTTCGGCGCGCGCGAGAGAACCGAGCAGGAGTTTCGCAGCATGCTCGAGGCGACATCGTTCACAGTTGAGCGATTGCTGCCAACCGAGCCGACGGCAACGTTGGTAGCGACCGCCGCCTAAGCAGCGTCGCCGATCGGTGGATCGCGGCGTGGGATCGGTGAGGCGTTGATTGGCGGCGGCCTCCTAGGAGGCTTCGCTCTTTGCCCCGCCGGCCGGTTCAGCGCTGGTGGGTGCCCCCTTGGCAAAGCGCAGCGCCGCCGAGTTGATGCAGTAGCGCTGGCCGGTCGGCTCGGGCCCGTCGTTGAACACGTGGCCGAGGTGTCCCCCGCAGCGCCCGCAACGCACCTCGGTGCGCGGGACGATCATCTTGAAGTCGCGGTGCTCCTCGATGACGTCGGGATCGGCCGGGGCGTAGAAGCTCGGCCACCCGCTGCCGGAGTCGTACTTGGTGCTCGAGTCGAACAACTCGGCGCCACAACCGGCACAGAGGTACTGGCCGGTCGACTCGACGTGGACGTACTGGCCGGTCCCGGCTCGCTCCGTGGCGCCGCGTCGAAGGATCGCGTACTGCTCAGGCGTGAGCTGGTCACGCCACTCCTGGTCGGATTTCACGACTTTGTCGGACATGCCCCAACAGTACCCGATCGTCAGCATGGACAAACTTCCAAGGCGCGTCAGCCGCTTGAGCCCTGCCACTGCTTGCGGCGCCACGGCTCGGCCGCAAAGGACGTACGCACAGCGCGACGAATCTCGGAGTCGGTGATGACGTCGGCCGCGGTGAGAGCGAGCGCCGCCGCGCCCTTGAGCATGACGTCGTGGGCATGCTCGGTCGCGGCGGCCTCGCGGAACTCGTGTGTGTGGCAGAACACCCCCTCGTGGGTGATGGCCACCGTGGGATGGATGGTCGGGCAGGCGTAGGAGACGTCGCCGACGTCTGTTGACCCGACTCGTTCCCAGGGAGTGACGACGGCCGGGGCCAGCCCGACTTCCGCGAGGTGCCGGTGGCCGCGTTCGGCGAGGACGCGGTTGGAGCGCAGGTCCTTGTAGGTGGACTCCTGGACCAGCTCCAACGAGCAGCCTGTCGCGGCTGCCGCCGCTTCGAAGATGGCCTGGAAGCGGACATTCATCTCGTCGAGATACGCGGCCTCCCGCGCCCTGGTGATGAATTCGCCGCTGGTGCGCTCCGGGATGATGTTCGGCGACGTCCCGCCCTCCGCGATGAAGCCGTGAACGCGGGCGCCTTCGCGCAACTGTTGCCGCCACAGCGAGATTCCGGTGTACGCATGCACGAAGGCATCAAGCGCGTTCAAGCCCTTGTCAGGGTCACCGGCGGCATGGGCAGCGAGGCCGGTGAACGTCCACCTCCAGTTTGTACAGGCGAGGGCCCACATGACAGCCATGGTGCGGTCGGTGGGGTGGAGGATCAGGGCGGCGTCGCAGTCGTCGAAGACACCGTCACTGACGAGCGGGATCTTGCCGCCGCCGCCCTCCTCGGCAGGGCTGCCGACGACGCGGACGTCGCCGGAGATGCCGCTGTTGCGCAGTGCGTCGAGCAAGGCGATGCCCGCTGCCACACTGGCGGTGCCGATCAGGTTGTGTCCACACGCATGTCCCAAACCGCGCAGCGCGTCGTATTCGCAGACGAACGCGACTCGCGCGCCGCCAGTGCCGCTCTGCGCGTCGGCAACAAACGCGGTGTTCATTCCCGACACGTCGCGGCGCACGTCGAAGCCATGCGCCTTGAGCAGACCGCACAGTGTCGCGCACGCACGTGTCTCCTCAAAAGCCGTCTCCGGGTGCGAGTGGATGTCGAGCGACACGTGGCGCAGCTCGGTTCGCTGCTCTGTGAGAACTGCTTGGATGCGATCGGCGACGGCGTTGGCTGCGACGCTCACTGTCTACCTCCCGGTGGGACGGTCGGCGGTATTGTGACGCGCGCCGTGTATCGCGCAGCGCCCTGGCGCAGTGTCGACGCGACGTGCTCACGCAGCGACGGCGGAGCCATGACCTCGACGGACCCGCCCCAGCCAAGCACCCAAGAGCGCATCTCGACCTCGCTCGCCACCCGGATGTGGACATCGATGTCGCCGTCGTCGCGCTCCTTCACCTCGGCAGCGCGATGGCCGAGCGCTTCGCGTGCGCGCTCCCCGATGGCGCGGTCGAAGCGGAGGTGGACGTCGTCCTGCCCCGGCGCCTGCCAGATGCCCCACGACCCGCTGACCACCGCGTCGATGTCGAAGTCATCCGGGACCGTGAACGTGTCGGTCAACAGCCGCGCGTCCCGGACGCGATCAATCCGAAATGGCCGCACCTCATCGGAGAGGTCGTCGTGGGCGAAGATGTAGAGGGTGCGACTCTCCGCGCGCGGTTCGAGAAAGTACGGTCGCAACACGCGCTTCGTCTCACGGCCCTCCGCGTCGCGGTAGGTGACCTCGACGCAGCGGCGCAGCACGAAGCCGTCGACGAACACGCGCTCGACATGGTGGCGCTGACCACCGGCCGGTCGCCGCTCTGCCGCGGCGATCAACCCCTGGAGGTAACGGGTCACCACGGGAACGCTCAAAGCGCGCGCAAGCTGTGCCAGTGCGCCGATCAGTGCCGGCTGCTGCTCGGAGCGCATCTGCTGCATGGCGCGCACCGCAAGCAGGAGTTCGGTGGCCTGGTAGTGGTCGAGCTGCATGGCGGGAAGGCGGCTGCGCGAGCCGATGCGGAAACGGCCGTCCACCTCCTCGATGTCGATGCCGGCGCTGTCCCGCAGCGTGCTGAGGTAGCGCTGCACCGTCCGCGTGGTCACCTCGAGCTGGTCGGCAAGCTGGCGGGTCGTGAGGCCGGTCTGCGTGTCGGACAGTCGCTGGAAGAGCTGGATGACGCGGAGAAACTTCTCGCCGCTTTCGTAGCGCTGGCTCATCGTCTCAGTTGAGGATGTTGACCGCGCGGCCCGCCACCAGCGCGACGGTGAGCAGCGAGGCGAGCGACTGGAGACCCATGAGGATCTTGGCCAGGTGCGTCAACGGCATGGTGTCGGTCGGGCTGAAGGCGGTCGCGTTGGTCAGCGACACATAGAGGTAATCCAGGAAGTGGGGTCGCCATCCGGGCGGCGCGCGGTTGGGCGTGTTCATCTGCGGGTAAAGGAAGTCGGGAAGCAGAGGATCCTCAGCGAGGCGCCGCGCCGGTCCACCGCCGTCGAGCTCCCAGTACCAGAGCCCGAAGATGATGACGTTGGTCAGGTAGATCTCGATCGCAGCGATAACCAGGGTGCGCCCAGTGATCCCGCCTCCGTGGATGAACAGGTTGTGAATCAGGAGCACCAGCGAGCCGACGTTGCCCACGTTGGCGAGGGCGATGAGCACGATGGCCGCCAGTCGGGCGGGGCCGGCCTCCCCGGCGTGCCGGTGGGGTCGGGCCACGATGAGCGGTACCAGGATCGCGCCCTCGAGCGCGGGCAGGATCCAGCGCGGTCCGAGAAGAAGTGTGTCGGGCAGGGTGACGTACAACCCGATGGCCGCCACGACCGCAAGCGTCGCCGGCCAGCGGGATTCGAGCAGGGGGCGGTTCTCCACCGTCGATGGTGTGGCGCTGTCGGGCATCGACGGCGACGATACGTGACCGCGCGGGCGCCGAACGCAGCCTGCTGTCAGCCCGGTTGAGCCGCCGCGCCGGCTACGCTCCCGGGCAACCCCCGGCGGAGCCGCCGTTGGGAAGCCGCGCGAGGATGCTCTCGCAGATCCGCCTCAGCTCGGCGGCGTCCTCCTTCGACAGGCCATCGAACAGGTGTGCGCGGAGATGCTCGACGTGCCGTGGCGCGGTGGCCTCCAGCGCAGCATGACCGGCCTCGGTGAGCACCGCGAGCCAGCCGCGGCGATCGCTGGGGCAGGTGGTGCGCTCCACCCAGCCGAGATCGACCAACCGCTCGACCGCGTGGGTGATCCGGCTCGGGGAGGTGAGGGTGGCCTCGGCCAGCTCGTTCATACGCATGGCGCGCCCGGGCGCTTCGGAGAGGATGACGAGAAGCTCGTAGGCCCCCGGAGCCATGCCGGCGTCGCGCGACAGGTCGCGCTCGAGCTGGGCGAAAAGCAGCCGAGAGGAGCGCGCGAACGCCCGCCAGGTGCGCCGCTCCTCGTCGGTGAGCCATTTCGGGGAGGTCGCAGTTGCCATGTGGATAGTGTACCCAGAAAAGTTTGACATCTCAAGTAGTTGGTGATAGTGTCTCCAGCAACAGTTGAGCGTTCAAGCTCTCAAAGGAGACCAGGATGACCACCCCCGCCGCCCCCACCACCACTGAGATCCCCGGGTACATCGCGGGCCGCTGGGCCATCGGCCAGGTGCACTCCGACGTCTCTTTCCCAGCCCCGCACATGATGGTGAGCAAGGTGCGCGGACACTTCCGCGACTTCGAGGGCGAGATCGTCACGGGCGAGGACCCGCGTGACTCGCAGGTGACCGCCGTCATCCAGGT
>CATPBU010000245.1 GCA_955652455.1 Candidatus Dormiibacterota bacterium | reverse complement strand
GTACTCGTCCCACATCGCGTACAACCGCCCGTGGTACGGGCTGCGTGGGTGGGTGTCGACCGTGATCCAGTTCTTGTCCGTGCTGTTCGAGAAGCAGTCGGTGGTGTCGGCAATGAAGGTCGGAGGGCCGAACGTCGCACCGTGGTCGTGAGAGGACTGGACCGCGACCCCGTTGCGGCAGTCGTTGACATCGAACACGAGGGTGTTGGCGTACACGGTGCCGTTGGGACCGAAGGCCACCACAGCGTCCGAACCTCGGTCGAATGGTCCACCGCTCGCCGTCGTCAACTGCGGAAGCAGGGCGGTATGCCAGGTCCGGCCGCCGTCCGATGAGTGCGCGTACCCGGGCGCAACCGATCCTCCATCGAAGAACCTGCCCTGCTGGAACACGGCGACGAGGTAGCGGCCGTCGCGCGGGTCGGCGGCGATGTCCGGCTCCACCTGCGTGTCTGGCTGGCTGTTCGCGACGTTGGGTGCGTCGTCCCTGCTGATCCGCTTACCGAGGCCGGAATGCACCTGCAAACCCGGATTCCCGGCGACCGGCGCCGCCAAGACAGCTCGGGATGTGTGGAGATGTCGGGGTGCCCGGTTGTCCGGGCCCGGAGCCTGCCTGAGCGTCATCGCAGCAGCGGAACTGCCCCACCCGAGTCCCGCTCCCAAGATGCTGGCTGCAGCGGCCAACGCCAGGGCAGGCTTGTGGCGCCGACGACCGCGGTGCACCGCGGGTACTGGGGACATGGCCTCCGCACTGTACCGTCGGAGCCGGCAGGCCCGTTACGCTCGCTGGGACCTTGATAACGGCAGGTGATGAGCATGAACCCATCGACACTTGAGCGGGGGCAGGTTCCAGCTGTTGAGCATGTCATCGTGCTGGCGCTGGAGAACCGGTCGTTCGATCACATGCTCGGGTTCCTGGAGCACCCGAGTCCGGCATTCGAAAGGCTCACCGAGGACGGGCGGTACAGCAATCCCGGCTGGGATGGCGGTGCATCGGTCTCGGTCAGCCCCGAAGCCAAGCATGTCCTCCCCATCGGCCCCGATCACGCCCATGACGGTGTGATGGAACAACTGGCACTCGACAAGCCGGGCACGCCGACAAACCAGGGATTTGTGACCAGCCTCGAGCGATCCGGACGCCACCCGAACCGTCCGAAGTACAGCGGCCTACTCAGTCCCGCCGTCAACTTGTACCGGACCATATTCGGGGCCAAAAAGCCGTCAGCAACCGGCCGAGGTCCGCTGGCGATGTTGTGTCAGCCCTCGGGTCAGGTGCCGGTGCTGAGTCAACTGGCTCGCGACTTCGCCGTCTGCACGCGCTGGTTCTGCTCAGTGCCGGGCGAGACCTGGCCCAACCGCAACTTCCTCCACGCCGCCACCTCCGACGGCGAGACTGACATCGACCTCCGTTTCTACGACAACCCGACCATCTTCGAGTTGCTCGAGCAGCACGGCAAGACATGGCATATCTACTACGACGATACCCCCCAGGTCTGGGCCTTTCACGAGCTCTGGGACACGCCAGAACGGCACGCCAACTGGTACCCGTTCCCCGACTTTCTCGCCCATGCCGCTGCCGGGCAGCTGCCGTCGTACTCGTTCATCGAGCCCAACCACCGTCCACCACTCGGTCTCATCAACGAGCGAGCATCCGCCAGCCCTGAGGTCAGCAACAACCAGCATCCCGAGAACAACCTCGTGTCCGACTCCGCATACGCTGCTTTCACGCCTGGCACGGCCACGGACTTCGCGCGCGCCGAGACACTGATTGCCACCATCTACGAGACTCTACGAGCCAACCAGGCGCTGTTCGAGCGCTCATTGTTGCTCGTGACCTACGACGAACACGGTGGCTTCTACGATCACGAGCCGCCGCCAACTGGCGTGCCCAGCCCCGGCACCAAGCAGGACTGGGGAACACGGATCGGTCATCTCTTTCTACGTCCCAAGGCCGCTCATTTCAGCTTCGAGATGCTTGGTCCCCGCGTACCGGCGGTGGTGATCTCGCCATACGTGCCGGCCGGCACCATCGACGACACGGTGCGTGATCACAGCAGCGTGCCCAGCACCGTTCGGGAGATATTCGTCCCCGGTGCCCAGCCATTGACCGCGCGCGACCGATGGGCTCAACCGTTTCACCGGCTGTTGTCGCTGGCCGCTCCGCGGCGAAGCGATTTGCCCGATCTTTCGCGGTTCGTTGGCCCCGCCGCCGCGACACCCACCCAGGTTGGAGCCGCACCAGCCACCGGCGCCGTGCACGGGTCTGTGTCTCAGTACTTCCAACCCTTCGCGAAGCAGGCTGAGAACGTTCGCCGCCGGCTGGTTCGAGTCGGCGAAACCGAGGCGGTGGCGACTCCGGTGCGGGGCACTGTGGCGACCGTGCGAGGAGCGGAGATCACACAGATCTTCACCGCGGCGGCGCAGCGGCACCGAGACGAGCTGGGCACGCCACACGCCCCCAACTCCCGCCGCTGAGCGCTGTGTAACAGGAGTCGTACGAGTCAACGGACGGCGAACGTTCACGGCCGGATTGACTGGAGGCGGCGATGGGCAGGCGCACACTTGCGGCAACCGCGGCGTTGGCTTTTGTTCCGTTCGTACTGGTCGCTTGCGGGAGTACCGCGTCACCATCCACCTCGAGCGCAACGTCTGCTCCAGCAGCCACTTCGGCGGCGACCCCCAGCCCCACGCCAAGCGCGGCCCTGATCGGAACAGGGTCGGCGACGGTCGCAGGAGCGGCGACCACCGTGCTGACCGACAGCCATGGACTGACGCTCTATTACCGGACGTCGGACACCGCGACCAACATCTCCTGCACCGGAGGCTGTGCGGCTGCCTGGCCGCCGGTCCTCCTGCCAACCGGCACGCCCACGGGCTCGGCGTCGGTCACCGGGAAGTTGACTGTCTTCGCCGGACCGAACGGCAACCAGGTGCTCTACAACGGACACGCGCTCTATGGATGGAAGAGTGACACAGCACCGGGACAGGCGACCGGGCAGGGTATCGCCAGCTTCCTTGTGGCCACGCCCGGCTTGACCGCCTCCGGCTGAGCAGACGCCCACCGTTCCTGCAACACCGTCATTGGGTCCGGTAGCCTCGACCCGACGGACGGAAGCTGGAGCAAGGGCATGCGGACGCGGTTCACAGAGCTGGTCGGCTGCCGACTCCCGTTCCAGCTCGCAGTGCTGGGCGGGGTTGGCACGCTTGAACTGGCGCAGGCGGTGGCGCAGGCGGGCGGGCTCGGCATGGTGCCCCGCGTCGTGCGCGTGCCTGAGCCGGGGTCGAGAGCACTCGGAAAGGGCTTCCTGATCCCGTATCTCCCGCCGCTCGAGGAGGTCGTCGAGGACATTCGAGGTCTGCGCGTGGTGGAGTTCTTCTGGGGTGAGCCGAGGGCAACAATCGCAGCTGCCGCTCATTCTGTGGGATGCCTCGTCTCGTGGCAGGTCGGCTCGGCGGCGGAGGCCCGGGCGGCGGAGACGGCGGGATGCGACCTCGTCGTCGCCCAAGGTGTCGAGGCGGGCGGCCACGTCCGTGGCACGCAGCCGCTGGACGAGCTCCTGGCGGAAGTGCTGAGCGCCGTCTCGGTTCCGGTGGTGGCGGCGGGTGGGATCGGCAGCGCCGAGCGTGTGGCCGAGCTGATCATGGCCGGCGCAGACGCCGTACGCGTGGGCACTCGCTTTCTCACCTGTCCCGAGTGCAACACCCATGCTGACTACGTCCAAGCGCTCATCGCAGCCAGCGCCGACGACACTGTGGTGACCGACCACTTCGACGCCGACGGAGTGTGGCCGGCGCCGGTGCGCGTCCTGCGGTCGTCGCTGGAGGGAGCAATCGGCGCGGGCAACCGCAGCACCTCCCCTCCCACCCCCGCTGCTGAGATACCGCTGACGATGGCGTGCTACGCCGGTCTCTCGGTTGACCGTGTCCGTGAGGTCAAACCGGCCGTCGAGGTCATGCGCGAGCTGACGTCGCTGCTGGCGTGAGCGGGCCCGACGATCACCGGTCTTCAATGGTGGGTGTTACTGCGCCGGATGTTCAGACGCCGGTCACGCGGTTCGTCGACGGGAGACCAAGCAGCGCAGAACGCGTTCGCCGGTCTTCGGCAACAGGCCCTGACAACGTCTGCAGCGCTGGCTGCTCGACCACTTCTGAATCCGGGCGAGCTCAGCTGACGGGACCTTCGATGGTCACTTCGAAGAGCGGGCTCTGCTCGACCATGGTGTCGATGTCGTCGCGTTTCCAGGCATGTGCGATGTGGGGAAGCACCTCGCGGCGCTCGGCCTCGTCGGTGATGACCCGGGCGGTGGCGGCCAGGTCGGCGTTCACCGATCCCTTGAGGTGGAAGATGAAGTGCGGGTCGGCGGAGAGGTTGGCCAGGTAGTTGCGCTTGAATCCCGGCATGCCGCTGACGTAGAGCCGACCACCGATGTTGTGGAAGACGATCTCCATGCGACGAGGCTGGCCGCTCGTGCGACCGGTGGTGGTGATGTCGATGACCCCGCCACGGGAGAGTGCGTCGCGTGTCGCCTGGTCGAGCTCGTCGGCAGTCATCGCGATGCTTCAGATGTTCTGCTTGATATAGCTGTCAGGGTCCTTGTCCCTGGCCTCGACACCGTCGCGGTGGGTTGCCTCGAACGCGGCGAAGGCAACGGCGATGTCGTGGCGCAGCTTCCAGTCGGCGTTGCGGCGGAAGTCGACGAGGTCCTCACGCTCCTCCTCGGCCATGTGCTCGCTATTGGCATTGTTGGTCTTCTGCACGGACTCCCACCAGCCATCGCTGCCCACCGCCTGCGCGGCAGCTGACTCGGCGGCGTCGCGGATGTCGTTGTGATCCTTGATGACGTCCCTGACCTCGCCGACGACGTCCTCCCCGCCCACACCGGTGCCGATCTTGAGCAGATGCGGGTAGAACAGCTGCTCCTCGGCCTCGGCGTGCACCTCGAGCAGGATTCGCAGGCGCGTCCAGACCGCGCCCAGCGCGTCGGTATTGGAGCGGTCGATGTCGTCGAGGTAGGCGAACAGGCGGCGCTGCTCGTGATGGTCGTGGAGGATCAGATCGGTGATGTCCATCGGGCACCTCGGAGGGGCGCGGCTTGCGGCAGGTGAAGCGCAGGATACAAGCACCGTCGGGCGGGGACGGACCGAGCCAAGGAGGGCACCATGCTCAAGGCGTTCGCCGACCTGTCCACGCCGCTTGTGGCCGACGCCTGCGTGCGATGCGACGTGCCGCTGCGCGCCGCCCCGCCCGGCATCGGCGCCGTGGTCCCTGGACATCGGATCGCTGGACGCGCCCTGCCGGCGCGGCACTACGGCAGCGTGGACGTCTTCCTCGAGGCGTTCGGCCGAGCCGAACCGGGTGACGTGCTGGTTATCGGCAACGGCGGGCGGTCGGACGAGGCGTGCGTCGGCGACCTGGTTGTCCTGGAAGCCGAGGCAGCTGGTTTGGTCGGCCTGGTGGTGTGGGGGCTGCACCGCGACACGCGGGAGCTGGCGGAGATCGGCCTTCCGGTGTTCAGTTACGGCAGCTACCCACCCGGCCCGATGCGACTGGACGAGCGGGAGGCGGAGGCGCTGGACACCGCGCGGTTCGGGTCGCACTTGGTGAGCGGCGACGACGTTGTGTTCGGCGATGACGACGGCGTGTTGTTCGTTGCCGCCGAGCGGGTCGGAGAGGTGCTGGCGACGGCGCAACGGATCTGGCAGACCGAGCGCGAACAGGCGCAGAGGATCCGCGCCGGTGAGATGCTGCGCGAGCAGACTGCGTTTGACGACTACGTGGCGCGGCGCGCCGCCGATCCGTCGTTCACCTTCCGGCGGCATCTGCGGCGGATCGGCGGGGCGATTGAGGAGTAGATAGGGTGGGTTACGCGCTGTACATCCAGTCAG
>CATPBU010000244.1 GCA_955652455.1 Candidatus Dormiibacterota bacterium | reverse complement strand
TGCGGCGGCGCGGCGATGTGGTGCCCAAGTGTTCGAGAGCGTCAACGTCGAGGCGATCGAGCGCGAGGGCGACCGCGTGACGGCGGTGACCGCGAATCGAGAGCGCATCGCCACAGCGATGGTGGTGAACTGTGCCGGCCCGTTCGCCGCCACCGTGGGTGAGATGGCAGGTGTCGAGGTGCCCGTCCGGCCATTTCGACGGCACATCTTCATCACCGAGCCGTTCGCGCTGCAGCCAGACCCACCGTTCACGGTCGACATGCGGACATCGTTCTATTTCCATCCGGAGGGAGACGGCCTGCTCCTCGGCATGAGCGATCCCGCTGAACCGTCATCCTTCGACACCAATGTCGACTGGAATTTCCTCGAGCATCTCGTCGAACATGCCACGCATCGTGTGCCCGCCCTCGAGCGAGCGGCGATCAAGACCGGCTGGGCGGGCCTGTACGAGGTGTCACCAGACAACCAGGCGATCGTCGGCGAATCCGACCTGCGCGGCTTCTGGCTTTGTTGTGGGTTCAGCGGTCACGGCTTCATGCAGGCCCCAGCGGTGGGGCTCTTGCTCGCCCAGGAGATCGCTGGCCACGGCAGCGACATCGACCTGTCGCCGTTCAGCCCTGACCGTTTCGCGCGCGGAAAGGGCACGCCCGAGGCCGCGGTCATCTGACCGAGGAGCTACGACGCGCGTCAGGCCGGGCGTCGCCGCGCGAAGTTGGCGCCCACGAAGCAGAGCATTGCGAGGGCAGCGGCGACAATCGCGTGCTTGGAATGGCGACCGACCGCGCTCGCCAGCAGGCCAGTGTCAGTGGTCAGATAGAAGATGGCGACAGCGACGAAAAGGACGCCGAGCAACGCAAGCAGGATGGCGAGAATCGGGGTGCGAGTTGCCATGGGACTCCTAATCACGGTCAGTGAAGGACGATCAGCCCGGTGATCCCGAGGATCGCACAGTAGGCGGCGAATGGGTCAAGACGGCCGATCTCGAAATACCTGATCAGGAAGCGTGCGCTCGCATACGCGATCAGGCCGGCAACCACCGCTCCGACGGTGTACAGGCCGAACGGCGCGCCGCTCCCAGGGAGCTGTGGCACCTCGAGGACGCCCGCGGCGAGGATGATCGGCGTCGCCAAAAGGAACGCGAATCGAACCGCCTCACCGTGGCGCAACCCGGCGACGAGACCGCCCGCCATGGTCACACCTGACCGCGAGATGCCCGGCAGCAGCGCGAACACCTGGAAGAACCCCACCAGCCCCGCGCGAGCGAAGCTCATCTGCTCAATGGTGCCGAAACGCTCTTCACGCGCGCTCGGACGATGAACTCCACGCTTCCGCTCGTCCCTGCGGCGCAGCACCTCGGCACCGGCGAGGACCACGCCGTTGACGACCAGGAACGTCGCCGCCAACCGCGCGTGTGCGAACAGCGACTTCAACGGTGTCTCGAGCAGGAAGCCGAGCACGCCGGCTGGGACGGTGGCCACGACCAGCAGCATCGCGAGCCGCTCGTCCGCGCTCTCGATGCGTCCGCGCAGCGAGGCCATGACGAACCCGCGGACGATCCGCCACCACTGATGCCAATACAGCACCACCAGAGCCACGCCGGTGCCGATATGGAGGAACGCGAGGAATGGCACGAAGCTGGGCGCGGCCGTGTCGACACCCAGGTTGAACAGAGCGGGAATGACCACGGCGTGGCCGAGCGACGACACCGGGAAGAGTTCGGTGGCGCCCTGGAGAACGGCAAGAAAGATGACCAGGCCGGTGCTCACGCCGCCGCAGCCTAGCAGCCGGTCCCTCGCGCCAGCGGTATCGGCCCAATGCCTGGGCGGCGATGATGGCCCCGTGAAGGAGCGCGAGCTCGAGCCGGCACCACTGATCACGGCGGCTACGCCGGCGGTCGCACCGGCGGCCGCGCCGATCCCGCCGTTGCGACGCTGGCCGCCACCGGCGCTCGCCGTCCGGACGTTTCGCTGGTACTGGATCGCGCAGTGGCCGACGCTGCTCGGGACGTGGATGCAGGTGGTGGCCCTGGGCTTCCTGGTTCTCGACCTGACCCACAGCACCACCGCGGTCGCCGCCGTGTCCGCCGCCGACGGGCTGCCCGCGGTCTTCCTGTCGTTGGGCGGAGGGCTGCTCGCCGACCGGCTGCCACGGCGCCGCATCCTGCTGTTCACCCAGTCGGTCCTAGGCGTCAGCTCCGGTGTCCTGGCTGTGCTGGCGCTCTCCGGACATGCCGGCTTCTGGGCGATCATCGCCGTGGCGGTCGTGTATGGGTCGGCGGACGCTCTCGATCTGCCGACCCGCCAGGCGATGGTCGCCGACCTCGTCGACCGCGATCTCATCGTCAACGCCGTGGCACTCAGCTCGACGGCGATGAGCGCGACCCGCATCATCGGTCCATCGCTTGCGGGTCTGCTCATCGCCACTGCCGGACCGGGGGCATGCTTCGCGGTGCTTTCCGTTGCCTACATCGCTCCGTTGGCGGTGCTGCTCACGGTCATCCCTGACGTCAAGCCGCTGCCCCGCGCCGCTGGGGCGACGGCTCTCGGCGAGCTGTTCGAAGGAGTCCGGGTGGTGCGCCGCGACCCGCTAGTGCGAGGCATCGTCATCGTCTGCGCCGCGCTCGCATTCCTCGGCGTGTCGTACATGCCGTACCTGCCAGTCTTGGCCAGAAGTCAGCTGCACGGCGGCCCCGCCGTCCTCGGCCTGCTGTACTCGATCGGCGGTATCGGCGGCGTGGTGGGTGGCATTGTCATCGCCACCATCGGCAACACCGCCGGGAGGCGCCGGCTGCTCGTCGCCGGCGGCGCGGTGTACGCCGTGAGCCTCTTCGTGGTGGCGCACTCCGCCTTGTTGCCCCTCACTCTTGTCGCACTGGTGGGAATCAGCTTCGCCTTCCTGGCGATGAACACCTCGATGACCACGCTGCTGCAGACCGACGCTGACCCGGCGTTGCGGGGCCGGCTACTGGGCATCTACGCGATGCTGTTCGCCGGCCTCCAGCCGCTGGGAACCCTTCTGTACGCGGCCCTGGCGCCGGCCTTCGGTCTGTTCAACGCCATCGGCGTTGGGGCTGTGGTGGTGGGGGCGATCGCCATCGCGGTGGGCATGTCGCCGAGCTTCCGTTCCAGCTTCACCCCAAACCAAACGGTGCCGAACCGACCTCACAGCGGTGCTGACTAGACTGGACATCGTGCGCCGCGTCCTCGTCGTCGTGCTGGTACTACTGTGCAGTGGCTGCAGCAATGCCTCGCCGTCGCCCAGCGGCGACAGCGCCGTCATCGCGCGGGTCGGTCCCACCGCGATCACCAATGACCAATTCCAGATCCGCCTGACCAGCGCTCTCAAATCGGTGGCCCTGGCGGGGGGTCCGTCCGACAACGCCGCGATGCGCAGCCAGATCAGGGCGTCGGTGCTGCGCAGCCTGATCATCGATACGATCATCGCCCAGGAGGCGGCCGCTTCCGGCGTCACCGCCACCGCCGCCGAGATCCAGGCGCAGGTGCAGGCGGACGTCGCTGCGGCGGGTGGCACCAACCAGCTCCAGAGCAAGCTGGCCAGCCTCGGTGGCTCGATGGCGCAGCTGCACGACGAGATCTCCGCATCGCTCAATGAGCAGAAGCTCGAAGATGCCTTTGCCAAGCAGCGTGCGGTGGAGATCGAACAGAAGCTGGCCGGCGATGCGTCGTTCGCGACGCTGGCCATGCAGTACTCGGATGACGCTGCCACAGCGGCCAAGGGAGGCGCGCTCGGGGCTGTGCCCCGCACCCAGGTCCAGGGCGACGACCCGGTGTACTCCGGCCCGGTGCTGGCGCTGACGCCGGGTCAGTACACGATCGCGCCCATCCGTGACGCCCAGGGGTATGACATCGTGCAGCTGCAGTCGTCCACGGCGACCACGCTGACGCTGCGCCACATTGTGGTCAACGCACCCCAGCCGTACACGGTGAGGGAACGTCCCGGCTGGTTCAGCGAGGCGATCTTCGAGTCGATCGCACAGGACTGCAGCGCCAGCCAGATCCACGTGTACATCAACGACGTCGGCGATGACGTGTGCGCGGCGGCGTCGGCGAGCGCGTCGCCAACCCCTGTGGCGACTCCGACCCGCACCCCGTGAGGGCGTTCCTCGCACTCCCCGTGCTTCCACCCGCGTTGGCGCAGCTGGAATCGCTGTCCGAGGAGCTCAGAGATGCGGTCGAGGGGGTGCGCTGGGCGCCGATCGAGACGGTGCATCTCACGCTGCACTTCTTCGGCCAGATCAGCGATCCGAGGGTGGCGCGCGCCGTTGAGGCGCTGCAGCCGGTGTTCGCCGGGCAGGCGCCGATCCAGCTCCGGCTCAGCGGGCTTGGCTCGTTCCCATCGCACGCGCGACCGCGGGTGCTGTGGTGCGGCATCGGCGGCGACACGGGCGCGTTGCATAGCCTTGGAGACCGCTGCGCATCGGCGCTGGCCGCGGCCGGCCTCGCTGTCGATGAGCGACCTTTCCGGCCCCACTGCACACTGGGCCGGCCGCGCCTACCGTGGCCCGCCACGGCGCACGAACGATGGAACGAGCTGGCGTCGCAGCAACCGTCGACTGACGGCTTCATCGCCGACGTGGCCATCCTGTATGAGTCGGTGACCGGACCCTCCGGTGTGCGCCATCACCCACGCCTCACACTGCCCCTGCGCGGTTGAGGCAATCGCGTCCGTGTTGCTACTGTCCGGAGGCGCCGACGTCGCCCAGCGCCTGGCGGCGAGCACATCCCAGACATGCGGTGTGACCACGCCACGCCGCGCCTGGGCGATCTGATCGCACGGACCCCCGCAGTTCACCCTCGCCGACGGCTCGCCGGCCCCGATCGCACCGGGAGAGGTGTGGATCTGCCTGGTGCCGATTGGACAACCGGCCGGGAACGGCTAACGGCGCAGGGCATCGACGAGGCGGTCGGTCGATCCACTCAGCCCGTACCGCTCGACAAGGCCGCCCAAGGCCGCTGCATCTGCCGGATACGAGTCGCGGCGTCCGGCGGGAAGCTCCACG
>CATPBU010000243.1 GCA_955652455.1 Candidatus Dormiibacterota bacterium | reverse complement strand
GTCGTGTACAGCAACCAGGGTGTCAGCGGCGATCTTCCGCTCGCGGCCGCGTTCGCTACGGTGCCTGTCGTCGTGATGCTCATCTACCTCGCCCTGGCTCGCCGGGCCGGCGCGTTCCAGGCGCTGTAGCCGTGTACGTGTCGCCACGTCTGCGCCGTCTGTTGGGAGGGGCGAGCGGGTGCCTCCTATTGGTCATCTACATCCCGCTGCTCCTGGTGATCCTCTACGCCTTCAACCCCTCACGCAGCCAAACCTGGCCGATCGCCGGCTTCACGATGCACTGGATCACGGACGCCGTCGGCAATCCCGGCGCCCGTGATGCCATCGTGCTTTCTGTCGAGGTCGGTCTGGTCGCCACCGCCATCGCGCTGGTGCTCGGCAGCCTGCTTGCGGCCGCGGTCCATCGCTACAGCTTCTTCGGGCGCAACGCGGTGTCGTTCCTGGTGATCCTGCCCATCGCCCTGCCAGGGATCGTCACCGGGATCGCGCTGAACGCCACCTTCCGGACGTTGTTCGGTGGCCTCAGCCTGCTGACGCTGGTGATCGGCCACGCGACCTTCTGTGTGGTCGTCGTCTACAACAACGTCATCGCCAGGATGCGGCGCACGCCGGGATCCCTCGTCGAGGCTTCAGCCGACCTCGGCGCCGATCCGTGGCAGACGTTCCGCCATGTCACGTTCCCGGTGATCCGCTCGGCCCTGCTGGCCGGCGCGCTGCTCGCCTTCGCGCTGTCGTTCGACGAGATCGTGGTGACGACCTTCACCGCGGGGTCGAGCGAGACACTGCCAATCTGGATCTTCGCCAATCTCTCGCGCCCCAACCAGCTTCCCATCGTCAACGCCGTGGCGTTCGGCGTCATCCTCATCTCGGCGATCCCGGTGTACATCGCCCAGCGGGTGGCCAGCGACGCGGTCAGCATCGGCGAGACCGCTTGAGTCGCCCATGACGGGTTCTTGACGACCGTCACAAGAGCGTGGTAGCGTCGGTGGCAAGGAGACAACGCAGATCCCACCTTCCGCTCACGTCGACACCTTTGCCAGGGATCACCTGCCGCCCCGCCAGCAGTGGCCGGAGCTAGTCTTCGACCTACCGGAGTTGACCTACCCCGGCCAGCTCAACTGCGCTGAGGAGCTGCTCGACGCCACCGCGGCGCGGACCGGCGGCAACCGCCGCTGTCTGGTCACCGACGAGGCGACCTGGACGTACGCCGACCTCATCAACCACACCAACCAGATCGCCCACGTCCTCGTCGATGACCTCGGCATCGTTCCCGGCAATCGCGTGCTGCTGCGTGGCACCAACAACCCGTGGCAGGTGGCGTGCTGGCTTGCTGTCCTGAAGGCGGGCGGCGTTGTGATCAGCACCATGCCCCTCCTCCGCGCGGGCGAACTCCGCCCTGTTATCGAAGCCTCAGTACCGGCGCTGGCGATCTGCGACGCAGGACTCGCCGACGAACTCGTCAACGGCGGAACCGGTGGCATGCCGATCGTCACCGTCGGCGATCCCGGCACCGGCGACCTCGTCGCCAGGTCGCGCACCAAGCCGGACGCGTTCACGGCCGTCCCCACCGCCGCCGACGACGTGGCCTTGATCGCGTTCACGTCGGGAACCACCGGCAGACCCAAAGGGTGCATGCACTTCCATCGCGACGTGCTGGCGATCGCCGACACCTTTTCGAGGCGGGTGCTGCGTCCTCACCAGGACAGCCTTTTCGTTGCCAGCCCTCCGATGGCGTTCACATACGGCCTGGGCGGCATGATCGTGTTCCCGCTGCGCTGCGGTGGAGCCAGCCTGCTTGTCGAGAAGACGGCTCCGCCGCTGCTCGCCGAGTCGATCGCACGACACGGCGCGACGGCGCTCTTCACAGCGCCGACGGCCTACCGGGCGATGCTGCGACTGCCGGAGATCAGTCTCACGTCTCTCGAACACTGTGTCTCGGCCGGCGAGCACCTGCCCTCGTCGACCTGGGAGGCCTGGCGCGAGGCCACCGGCCTGCGCATCATCGACGGCATCGGCGCGACCGAGATGCTGCACATCTTCATCTCGGCCTCTGGGGACGAGATCCGACCCGGCTCCACCGGTCGTCCTGTCCCGGGTTTTCGCGCGCGGGTCGTTGACGACGACGGCGAACCCGCCCTGGACGGTGTTGTCGGTCGTCTCCAGGTGCAGGGACCGCTGGGCTGCCGCTACCTTGCCGACGAACGCCAGCTCCAGTACGTGCATGACGGTTGGAATGTCACCGGCGACTCCTACCTGCGCGACTCCGATGGTTATTTCTGGTACCAGGCGCGCACTGACGACATGATCATCTCGTCCGGATACAACATCGCGGGGCCGGAGGTCGAGGGGGCGCTGCTGCATCACGGCGACGTGGCCGAGGCGGCCGTGGTCGGCGTCCCCGACGAGAGCCGCGGAATGTTGGTCAAAGCGTACGTGGTGCTCGCGCAGGGGGTTGAGGTGAGCGACGACAGCGCCCGCGCCCTCCAGGACTTCGTCAAGCAGCAGATCGCGCCGTACAAGTACCCAAGAGTGATCGAGTTCGTCGACGCGCTGCCCCGCACGTCCAGCGGCAAGGTGCAGCGCTTCCGCCTGCGCGAGCAGGGCTGACGCGGTGGCCATCGCTCCCCCGCATGAGGTGCGTATCGCCGTGGTCACGGGCGCCTCGCGCGGCATCGGCCGTGCCGTCACCCGCGAGCTCGCCGGCGGCGGTCACCGAGTCATCGGGCTGGGCAGGGACCGAGAGGCACTTGATGCGCTGGTCAAGGACGTGAAGGGCGACGTGCAGGTCATGCAGTGCGACGTTGGCGACGAGGCCGCGGTTGCGGATGTTTTCACGCGGATCGGTCAGGTGGATATTCTCGTCAACAACGCCGGCGTGGCGACATCGAACCCCATCCACAGGATCTCGGTCGCGGAGTGGGAGGAGACGATTCGCGTCAACGCCACCGGCCCGTTCCTGTGCACGCGAGCAGCCCTTCCCGGAATGCGGGCGCGCGGCTGGGGACGGATCGTCACCGTGGCGTCCGTGGCCGGCCTCGCCGGTGCACCGTACGTCGCCGCCTATGCCGCGTCGAAACACGCGGCCATCGGCCTGATGCGTGTTGTTGCCGCCGAGGTGCGCAGCACGGGTGTCACCGCGAATGCTGTCTGCCCCTCGTACGTGAGGACGCCGATGACCGAACGCACCGTCGCCGGACTCGCCCAGCGCACCGGTGGGACCGCCAACGAGGGGGAGGCGATGCTGGTGGACATGATGGCGTTGGGGCGGCTGGTCGAGCCCGAGGAGGTGGCAGCCGCCGTAGCCTATCTGGTGTCGGCAGCAGCCGCGGCCGTCAACGGACAGTCGATCGTCATCGACGGCGGAGGTCTGATGTGAGTCGGCGACCTTCAACCGCCGCCGGACGGGCGTGGAGCAACTTCCGCTTGGAGGTGGCCGGCTT
>CATPBU010000242.1 GCA_955652455.1 Candidatus Dormiibacterota bacterium | reverse complement strand
GTTGATCAGGTTGTCGAGAATCCGGTCGACATGGAAGCTGTCGGCCCACGCCGTAACCGGAACCGCTGACGGTGCGGTCTCGACGGTGGCGCCGGCCAGCTCGGCTCGTGCCTGGATGCGCACCCCGGCACGAAGGACGGCGTCATTCAGGTCGAGCGCTGCGGTGGTCGTGGGCACCGCTCCGCTGTCGAGTCGCGCGGCCAGCAGGATGTCGTCGACGAGCCGGTGCAGCTCATGGAGCTTGGCGGTGATCAGCTCCATCGGTCTCGCCCATCCAGCCGGCGCGGGACCGTAGGTGCCGTTGCGCAGGAGGTCCACGTACCCGGAGAGCACTGTCAGAGGGGCGCGGAGGTCGTGGACGACGAGGTTGAGGAACGACGACATCGCCTCCGATGCTGCGCGAGCATCCGCGTACAGCCGCGAGTTGCGCAATGCCTGGAGGGCCACGTCGCCGAGCTGTTGGAGGGCGCCGGCGTCGTCGTGGATAAAGGGCCGCTCATGACGGCGGAACACCATCAGGAAACCTGCCACGCTGTCGCCGCTGCGCAGCGGAAGGATGATGGTGTGTTTGACGTCGGTGAACGCGTCCTTGAGCTCCTCCGGCAGGTGCTCGTAGGCGATGTTGCCACCCACCACGACGGCTCCCGACTGTCGGGCCGCGAGCAGCATCTCCTGGCTGTCGACGCGGCCACGCCAATCGGGGACCACCGTCTCACCGTCGACGTCATGAACACCCTCGATGACCAAGTCCTCGCCGTCGACGCGCAGCAGCGTCGCCCGGTTCCCGTCGACGGCGGCGCAGACCTGCTCCAGGACGCGCGGGATGTTCTTGTGAGCGTCCAGCGAGCTGGCCAGGTCGACGACTGCGTCGACATTGCCGCGCAGCCGCCGGGCGCGCTGCTCCCAGTCCTGGGCAGGCGCCGCCTGCAGCACCGCCAACGTGACCAGCGACGCGAAGCCCTCGAGAAAATCGCGTTCTGTGTCGGAAAGTGGTGTTCCCGGATCGCGGAGGAGGAGCAGGGCGCCGAGCGAGGTGGGCTCGCCGCCGCCATGTTCACCGATTCTGAGCGGAAGCGCTGTCAGCCCGACCTCGCCGGCACTGGACAGAGCCCGGCCAAGCGGGCTCAGCCTCGCGTTGACCGGTTGCAGTGCCGACGGGCCGGCGAGCGCCTCGGATACGGGTGAGCCTGCCAGTGGCCAGAGCGAGCCTGCGAGCACCGCCCCCGTGTCGCCCGCGACGCCGGCCACGCGGACCGACTGGTCACCGTCGAGGACGCAGACGGCACAACCCCTGACCGGCGTGATGAGCGCGTGCCGGACCAGCATCCCCGCCACCGCATCGCCGTCGTCACTGCTGCGGACGTCGCCGCGAATGACCCTGAGCAGATCGCCGAAGGCGCTGCCAAGCGCTCGTTCGGGGTCGGGAGTGAGAATGTCCCGCGCGTTCATGAACCTACCATTACCACACTAACTTTACGCGCCTGTCCCAATTCATACAGCGCCTTCTGACTGTATTGACGCTTTTGAAGGTTTCGGTCGACGGCGCGGCCCCCGGTCATCGGCTAGTCTCGACAGGTGCCCCGCTCCACCTGGCCGGCGTGCCCGGGCGCCGTCTGCATCGCCCCGAGCCTGCTCGCCGCCGACTTCGCCCGCCTCGCCGACGCGGTCCATGGGCTCGAGGAGAGCGGCGCGGAACGTCTTCACGTCGACGTCATGGATGGCAGCTTCGTCCCCAACTTCACCTTCGGTACCGATACGGTCCGAGCCCTGCGGCGCGAGACCAGCCTGCCCCTCGAACTGCATCTGATGATCCGCGAGCCGGAGCGGCACCTCGAGACGTTCGCCGCAGCCGGCGCCGACGGGATCACCGTCCACCAAGAGGTCTCGCCGCACCTGCATCGCAGCCTCACAACTATCCGCGGGCTCGACTGCCGCGCAGGCGCGGCGATCAACCCGAGCACGCCGGTGACCTCGCTCAACGACGTGCTCGAGGTATGCGACCTCGCCCTGGTGATGACAATCAACCCGGGCTTCGGCGGTCAGAGGCTGATCCCGCACACTCTCGAGAAGGTGGCCGCGCTCCGCGTCGAGATCGACCGCCGCGGCCTGCCCACCGAGCTCGAGGTGGACGGCGGGGTCGACGAACAGAATGCGCGTGACTGCGTG
Source organism: Candidatus Dormiibacterota bacterium (assembly GCA_955652455.1). The sequence continues at coordinate 3,319 of CATPBU010000242.1, read as the reverse complement.
GCCGCGGGCGCGACGGTGTTGGTTGCGGGGACGGCGGTCTTCGGCCACGCTCGTGGTCCGGGAGCAGGGGTGCGGGCGATCCTCGCCTCGCTGCCGAGCTGAGCCTCGGCTCGGTCCGCTCGGCGCGCTGACCGGCCTGCGTGGCAGGCTACGCGCCCGTGACCGACACCGCCGCAGGCACCACGCAGCTGCTCGACGGTAGCGCCGACGTTGCCCGCGCGGCCCACGACCTCGCCATCCGGCTGCCGGCTGCAATGTCGGTCTTCGCACGGGTGGCGTACAACTACTGCTGGTCGTGGACGCCGGGCGGCGAGGATCTGTTCGCGGCCATCGACGCGGTGCGGTGGGAACAGTGCGGCCGCAACCCGATCAGGCTGCTGCTGGAAGCGTCGACGTCATCGCTGGAGCGGGCCGCAGCCGACGGCGAGTTGATCGAGAGGGCGCACACCGTGCTCCGTGTGGTCGAGGAGGACAACAGACGCCCGCAGCTGCCCTGCCGCGCTTCCCCGCACCATCCGGTCGCATTTCTCTGTGCGGAGTTCGCCGTCCACCAGTCGCTGCCCATCTACGCGGGCGGGCTCGGCGTGCTCGCCGGCGACATCCTCAAGGAGGCCAGCGACCTCGCCCTGCCGATGGTGGCGGTGGGCCTCCTCTACCGCCAGGGGTACTTCCTCCAGAGGATGGACCGCAGTGGCTACCAGCATGAGTACTGGATCCCGCTTGACCCCGAGCGCGTTCCGGCCGTGCTTGTCCGCAACGAGGAGGGCCGGCCCCTGACGGTGACGGTGCCGCTGCGCGGGCGCCAGCTGACTGTGCAGGTGTGGCGCGTGCACGTGGGCCGCGTGTCTCTCCTGCTGCTCGACGCCGATCGGCCCGAGAACTCGCGGACCGACCGCTGGATCACCGCACGCTTGTACGAGAGCGATCGCGGCATCAGGCTGGCGCAGTACGCATTGCTCGGTATCGGCTCGATGCGTGCACTCGCCGCCATGGGAATGGACCCGTTGGTGGTGCACCTCAATGAGGGGCATGCTGCGCTCGCTCCGCTGGAGCTGGCTCGGCGCGAGATCGCGGCGGGCGTCGACAGGCACACCGCGTTCGCCAACGCGCGCGAACGCACCGTCTTCACCACCCACACTCCGGTCGGCGCCGGCAACGAGGGATATGACATCGCCGAGATCGCCGAGGTTCTCGGCGACTACCCGTCCGAGATCGGGATGGACGTGGAGAGCTTTCTGCAGCTCGGCCGGACCCGTGCCGACAACCCCGCCGAGGCGTTCGTGATGACTCCGCTCGGTATCAAGATGAGCCGGGCTGCAAACGGCGTCAGCCGCCGCCACGGCGAGGTGGCCCGGCAGATGTGGCAGCCGCTGTTCCCAGAGCGGCCAGCCGACACCGTTCCCATCGGCCACGTCACCAACGGGGTGCATGCGCCCACGTGGATGGCCACGTCGATGCGCGAGCTGCTCGACCGCCACCTCGCCCCCGGATGGATCGCGCGGCAGGCGGACCCGGCGACGTGGGCGCCCGTCGACAACATCCCTGATGCGGAGATGTGGCAGCTGCGCTCGTTGCTCCGCGCTGAGTTCGTTGAGTACGTGCGCGACCGCAGCGTGGCGACCCGGCTGGCGCGCAGCGACAGCCGCGACCTCGTCGCAGCGGCAGAGCGAGGTTTCAGCGCCGACACGCTGACGATCGGTTTCGCTCGGCGGCTGGCAACCTACAAGCGGCTCTACCTTCTCACTATGGAGCCTCAGCGCGTCGCCGACCTGCTTGCCAGCAACGAGCACCCGCTGCAGCTCATCCTCGCGGGCAAGGCACACCCCGACGACGAGGAGGGTAAGCGTTCGGCGCAGGGCCTGTTCAGCTTCAAACTCCTGCCCCACGCGGGAGAGCGGGTAGCGTTTCTCGACAACTACGACCTCGGCATCGCCTCACGGCTGGTCGCCGGCTGCGACCTCTGGATCAACCTGCCCCGGCCACCGCTGGAGGCCAGTGGCACCAGCGGGATGAAGGTGGTCCTCAATGGCGGCCTCAACCTCTCCGTCCTCGACGGCTGGTGGGCGGAGGCGTTCGACGGCGAGAACGGCTGGGCCATCCCGGGCGACCCCGTCTTCGATCCGGGTATCCAGGACACCCGAGACGCCGCATCTTTCTATGACCTGCTCGAGCACGACGTGGCTCCCCTGTTCTACGACCGCGATGCGGACGGCATCCCGCGCGGCTGGGTGCGCCGCATGAAGCGTTCCCTGCGCACCAACGGACCGCGCTTTTCGGCCACCCGCATGGTGCGGGACTACGTCGATACGGTGTACGCCCTGCGCGCCACCGCCGACGAGTAGAGCGCCATTCGCGGCCTAGAATCGCAACAGTGGAGTATTCCGAGAGCATCCTGGACCTGGTCGGCAACACACCGTTGGTGCGGCTGCACGCCATGACCAGGGGGGTCGGCGCAACGGTGCTCGCCAAGCTCGAGCAGCTCAACCCCGGGGGCAGCGTCAAGGATCGCATCGCTCTCGGCATGGTCGAGGAGGCCGAGCACAGCGGCCAGCTGCGCCGCGGCGGCACCATCGTCGAACCCACCTCGGGTAACACCGGCCACGGCCTGGCGATGGTCGCCGCGATCAAGGGCTACAAGATGATCTTCGTCATGCCCGACAAGATGTCGGCCGAGAAGATCAGCCTGCTCAAGGCCTACGGAGCCGACGTCGTGGTCTGCCCCACCAACGTCGACCGCGAGTCGCCGCAGTCGTACTACTCGGTGGCCGACCGGCTCGCGCGTGAGATCCCGGGCGCCTTTCAGCCCAACCAGTACTTCAATGTCAAGAACCCTCAGGCCCATTACCAGACCACCGGTCCGGAGCTGTGGCGGCAGACCGACGGGCGCATCGCCGTCTTCGTCGCCGGCGTCGGCACCGGCGGGACGATCAGTGGCGCCGGCCGGTATCTCAAGGAGCAGAACCCGGCGATCCAGGTGGTCGGCGCCGACCCCGAGGGATCGATCTACTCCGGACCGATCGCCCCCTACAAGATCGAGGGCGTCGGTGAGGATTTCTGGCCGGGTACGTTCGACCCCGCCGTTGTCGACCGCATCGTCCAGGTCACCGACCGCCAGGCGTTCCTCGCTGCTCGCCGGCTGGCCCGCGAGGAGGGGATCCTGGTCGGCGGTTCGGCGGGCATGGCTCTGCACGCGTCGCTCGTGGTTGCCGCTGAGACCGACCCGGACACGGTGGTCGTTGTGCTCCTCCCCGACACCGGGCGCAACTACCTGACCAAGTTCTTCTCTGACGAGTGGATGCGCCAGAACGGATTCCTGGAC
>CATPBU010000241.1 GCA_955652455.1 Candidatus Dormiibacterota bacterium | reverse complement strand
CGGGCCAAGACCGACCCCGCGCAGCTGGGTTTCGTGCTCCGTGGGATCAAGGTTCTCGACGACCGCGTGGCCAACCCGGCGTACGGTCTGCTGCTGGTGACCGGGCTGATCATGGCGTTCACAACGTACAGCATCGGCACGCGCTGGATCCTCACCGGCCTGTTCATCTTTGTCGTGATGGCGGTGCTCGGTGCAGGGGTGTATTCGCCTGCTTTGAAACGCCAGATCACGACGCTCGACGCCGAGGGCGCAGCGAGCTCGGCCTACCTGGCCGCCGACGCGCGGGCGCGCGGGGTGGGAATGTTCCTCGGGGTGCTGGCGCTGTTCGCGGTCTTTGTGATGGTGTTCAAGCCCACGTTCTAAACGCTCAGACTTCAGGGAAACATTGGAGGAGGCGCACATGGCACGGCCGTCGCATTTCGAGATCCCCGTTGATGACCCCGATCGCGCCGAGAAGTTCTATAGCGCAGTCTTCGGGTGGACGTTCCAGCGGTTCGAGGGAGCACCGTCGTACTACGGCATGGCCACCACCGGCGAAGAGAACCCCGGAATCAACGGTGCCCTGTTCCAACGGAATCCGGACGCGGAGACCACGCTCACCATGAGTGTGCCGTCGATCGAGGCGTCGATCGCCACGATCAAGGCGAATGGCGGCGACGTGGTGCAGGACAAGGCCCCGATCCCCGGCATGGGGTGGTTCGCCGTCTGCCACGACAGCGAGGGGAACAAGGTCGGGCTGTTCACCAACGACGAGAAGGCGAGCTGAGCCGGTCCCGACCAGCTGGGCCTAGCGCCGCTACTGACCAATCGCGCCGTCGATGCGCTGGCGCAGCAGGTCCGCGTGGCCGACGTGGCGGGCGTACTCCTCCACCATGTGCACCAGCACCCAGCGCAGCGACACGGCCCCGGCCCAGCGATCGTTGACACGCCCGGAACTATCGCTCAGTCGCCGACGCGGCCGTCGATCAACTCGCGGAGGATGTCGGCGTGGCCGGCGTGTCGCGCTGTCTCCTCGAGCATGTGCACCAGGATCCAGCGCACCGACTTGTCGGGACGGTGCGGGCCGGGCACGCGCGCATCGAGCGAGGCCTGGGCACGCGCGATCTCGTCGCTGTGCGCGTAGGCGGCGCGGTAGTCGGCGACGATCTGCCCTGGTGTGTCGCCGTCCACGATGAGCCATTCGGCGTCGGGGTCGTCGGGATCCTCCTCGGGCTCCGGACCGCCAGACATCACTGTCACGAACCACCACTCCTCGACGAGGATCAGGTGCTTGACGAGCCCGAGCAGCGTGGTGCGGGAGTCGAGCAGGCGGCTTGACAGCTGGTCGCGGTCGAGGCCGTCGAGCTTGACCAGGACGGTCTCGCGGTACTTGTCCAGGAACGCGATCAGCGTTTCCCGCTCGTCGGCATCAGACGGTGTGTGGCTGCGGGTGTCCGGGACGGAGAGAGCCTCGCTCATGCGGCCATCGTAGCCGTCGCGACGAGGCGGCCCAGTACACTCGAAAGATCATGAGCGAGCTGTCCACGCGTGCAGACGAGGTCAAGGCCCGAGCAGCAGACCTGCTGGGCCACCTTTGACCTGGACGCCAGGCGCGCGCGCCTCGCGGAGTTGGACAAGGAGATCAACGATCCTTCGCTCTGGGATGACCCGAGGCGCGCCGCGTCGCTGACCCAGGAGGCGTCGCGGCTGCGCGAGGAGATCGACTCGGTCGCCGCCATCGAGAAGCGAACGGCCGACGCCGTTGACCTCGGCGGCATGCTCGAGGCTGAGCCCGACGACGCCATGACCGCGGAGGTGTCAGCCGAACTGGACTCGCTGGAGAAGGAGCTCGACCGTCGCGAGCTCGAACTGCTCTACAGCGATCCCTACAGCGACCACCCCGCCATCCTCGGGATTCACGCCGGCGCGGGCGGCACCGATTCGCAGGATTGGGCGGGGATGCTGATGCGCATGTACATGGCGTGGGCGGACAGCAAGAAGTTCACCGTGGAGTTCCTTGAGGAGTCGGTCGGCGACGAGGCGGGCATCAAGTCGGCGACGCTGCGTATCAGCGGGCCACGCGCGTACGGGCTGCTCAAGAGCGAGCGCGGGGTGCACCGTCTGGTGCGCATCAGCCCATTCGACTCAGCGGCGCGGCGCCACACGTCGTTCGCACTGGTCGAGGTGACGCCGGAGATCGAGGACGCTGTCGACGTGGACATCGATCCCAAGGATGTGCGCGAGGACGTGTACCGCAGCAGCGGCGCCGGTGGCCAGCACGTCAACAAGACGTCGTCGGCGATCCGGCTCACGCACGTCCCCACAGGCGTGGTAGTGACCTGCCAGAACGAGCGTTCGCAGCACCAGAATCGCGAGGTGGCGTGGCGGGTGTTGCGGTCGCGCCTGCTCACGCTGCAGCAGGCGGCCCATGCTGAGCACGTCGCCGAGCTGCGCGGCGAGTCGATGCCGGCGGAATGGGGCAGCCAGATCCGCTCCTACGTGCTGCAGCCGTACACGATGGTCAAGGACCATCGCACCGGCGCCGAGGTGGGCAACGCGCAGTCGGTTCTCGACGGCAACCTCGATCCCTTCATGGAGGCGTACCTGCGCTGGTCGGCGCGGGAGGGTGCGGCCGCGTAGGGGCGCCCTCGCCGGACGCGACCGTTCGTCCCCAAATCGCTGTCGCAGCGGAGCTATGCTGCGGGTCCGCGCCCCGGGTGGGGGCGCTTGGCGGGAGGAAATCGCAATGCCAGGAACAGCAACGGAGACGGCGACAGCCAACCTCGAGGCGCTGCGCCGAGGCTACGAGGCCTTCCAGACAGGCAACCTCGACATGCTTCGCAACGAGCTCTTCGATCCGAACATCGTGTGGCACAGCCCAGGGCGTGGCCCGCTGTCCGGCGACTATCGGGGCGCGGACGCCGTCATCGGCCTGTTTGTCAAGCAGTTCGAGCTCACCAACGGCACCTTCAAGGTCGATGTGCACGACTTTCTTGCGACCGACGACCACGCCGTCGCCATCGCGACGCTGTCGGCCGAGCGCGGTGGCAAGTCGATCACCGGCCAGTACGCCCACGTGTGCCATTTCCGCGACGCCAAGCTGACCGAGGCGTGGATCCTCGACTTCGATCCCGTCGCGGCTGACGAGTTCTTCGCCTAGGACTGGAGCAGGGCCGCCGGCACGCGCCCGGCGGCCCTGCCCCTCGGCGTGAAGTGGTCGTCGCAGACAGTGCAAACGCGTCGAGCGTGATCACCACAATCGCAATTCGAATGTCGCGTTTGTGTCGCGAGGAGACGAGCATTTTCTGCACCGGCCGTATACTCGGGCCGTCCCTGCACCGGTCACAATTCGCTCAACGTCGCACGCGAACCGAAGGGACCTCCCACCGCGCCACCCGG